>NZ_JAMYUA010000063.1:0-23834 GCF_040322715.1 Mesorhizobium sp. M0106
GTCGCCGGGCGGATCTGCTGCACTGGTCTAGCCTGCCCTCATCACCTGCGTTGGCGTCAACGGCTTTGGCAGCGTCGCTCGACAGAGCCGGAAGATCATGACGGAGTCGCGTTAGACATTCCAGCGAGACGAAGGCCATGAAGTTCGGGACGTGGGTCAGAATTCCCCGTGGTCTTGCTTTGGTAATGTCCAGGAAGGGGCGCATTGCTGCCATTCGCAACGAGAGAATGAAGGCCTCCGACGAGTCAGAAGTGCCCACCAACACGCTCCCACGCCGACGGTGCTTTCACTGCTTGTAGCAGTGCTCGCGGTGCCATTGTAGGAAATGAGGATGCGGGCGTTCAAAATGTCGACTGGGCGTAAGTGCTCGACCGGTTTTGTTTATGAATCCCTGCACGCTGTCGAGATCGTTGACCTGCCGGGAGATCATTATTTCCAAATCGTCGGATAGGCTGATCAACCCGCGATCGAACATCCAATGCGCGGTGCCGGACAATGCGATCCCATTGTTGATGATATCGGGACCATTGGCTTCAACCGGTCGAACATGCGCGGCGGAGACCTCCGCTCGGCCGCCGCCGTTTATCAACTTGAGTCCCGTGATCGCACAGCGCTCATCATAGGCGCGCAAGACGATGCGGCGAAAAATACGATCCCGCACGATTCGCGACGCAATGTAACTCACGCGATCACGGCTCTGCTCCAACTCAAATGGCGCCTGCTCGTCTTGAAAGCCAAGCGACGTCCCGATCTCATCAACGCGCGGCAGCAACGACTCATTGCTGCCCAGGCCGAGATCGATAATGCGGTTGAAGTCACTTAGACCGATTGGGCGGACGGCAGATTGGGCGCGACCGGAAATCCGTCCTTCCTCGTTGAGTACACTCTTCTCCACGATGCCATTCGCCCCGTTGAACGAAACAGGATTGGCGAAGTCGAGATAGGTCCCGGGCTCAATCAGAGCGAGGTACATGTCAGGCTTCGCAGGATCGGGGATGACCTGTTGGACTTTGGCTACGGCGAAATAGCCGCGGCTCTCTTCTACCTTGCTGGGCTCATAATAGATGATCCAGTCGCCTACGCATGCTTCGACGCGGCGCAGATACTGGGTAGGAAACTGGTATTGCTCAGCGGGGCGGTCGTTGTAGATCGAATCTGACCGGTGAATGAAGACCCCGAATCCCATGATCTTTTTACAGTTCGTTTTTTGGAGATATCTGCCTCAGATACCAATCCGATCTTGGGAGCTTAGTCCAGGTCGGAGAAGTTTTTCCCCACAGTATCGGTCTTTGGGAGCGAATAAGCGAATAGGGAAAGCCCTCCCCTTGAAAATGCGCGGCGCTAGTTGACGGTGCAGTTCGCACAAGACCCGCACGGCCCGTCCCGACAGAAAGGAACCCGCCATGCGAAAACTCATCGTCACCGAATTCATCAGCGTCGACGGATCGCCGAGGTCGAGAAGCTGCCGAGCGTGGCCTGGCGCGCCGAATGGCGTCGCTCTCCCGCGATTGATGCGATCGAGTTCGCAGCCACCAGGCGGAAGGCGCCCTTTCTTGCTGCTGCGGACTTCTTGATTCAGCCACAAGCCCAAATTGCTGGATTTGGCGGCCCAGGAAGTATACGCTTGGTTTTTGGTTCAGCGATGGAACAGAGACTAGCCGCAATTCTGGCTGCCGATATGGCGGGCTACAGTCGGCTAATGGAGGCCGATGAATCCGGCACGCTCGCACGCCTTCGGACCCATCGCATAGAACTGGTCGATCCCGCCATCGCGAAGAACAAGGGCCGGATCATCAAGACCACCGGAGACGGCATGCTCGTTGAGTTCCAGAGCGTGACCGATGCCGTGAAATGCGCCGTGGAAATCCAACAGCGTATGAAACGGCGCAATTCGGATGTGCCGCAAGAACGGCGCATCGAATTCAGGATCGGCATAAATCTCGGCGACATCATTTTCGACGATGAGGATATTTTCGGCGACGGCGTCAATATTGCCTCGCGCATCGAGCAACTCGCCGACGTCGGCGGTATCTGCGTGACCGCAGCGGTGGCGACCCAAATTGCCGACCGTCTCGAAATTGCCATGGAGGACCTGGGCGAGAAGACGTTAAAGAACATCAGCCGCCCGGTTCGCCTCTATCGCGTTGGGTTTGACAGTCCTGCCCTGCCAGAAGTCGAGGCAAAGCGATCCATCTCGAAACCTTCGATAGTGGTGCTGCCATTCACCAACATGAGCGGCGACCCCGAGCAGGAATTTTTCGCGGACGGACTGACCGAGGACATCATCACCGAACTGTCCCGCCACCATGAGCTGTTCGTCATCTCGCGCAATTCCAGCTTCGTCTACAAGAACCGCGCCGTGAACGTGCGCGAGGTGGCCGAGAAACTCACCGTCCAATACCTGGTGGAGGGAAGCGTCCGCAAGATCGGCGACAGGGTGCGCGTGACGGTTCAGCTCATCGACACGGCGAACGACGCTCATATTTGGGCAGACAAATATGACCGGAAGCTGGACGACATATTCGCGATTCAGGATGAGGTGACCGCGGCGATCGCAGCCACGCTGCCCGGTCGTGTCGAGGCGGCTCAGCGGGACCAGCTCGCGCGGGCGAAACCTGCAAACATGGCCGCGTATGAATGTGTGCTGGCTGCCAAGGTGCTGCATCACCGAAGCACCATTGCGGATAATGAACGCGCGCAAACCTTGATAGAAAGGGCCGTCACGCTCGACCCCGATTATGCCCATGCCCATGCCTGGCGGGCCTGCATTCTTGGCCAGGCCTGGGTCCATAACTGGTGCGAAGACAGGGATGCTATCTGGAACAACATCATGGCGGCGCTGGACAGGGCGCTGGCGCTGGACAACAACGATGCCGATGTCCACCGCATCCTCGCGGCAGTGAACGTGAACAACAACGAGCTGACCACTGCGCGCTACCATCAAGAGCGGGCGCTGGCCCTCAATCCCAATTACGACCTCGTGGTGGTGCAGCAAGGCGAGTTATTGACGTGGCTCGGGAGGCCGGAAGAGGGAATTGAATGGATCCGCAAGGCAATGCAGTTGAACCCGCACCACCCGGAGAGGTTCTGGAGCCATCTGGGAAAGGCGCATTTCGCCGCGCGCCAGTATGGCGAGGCGATCGAAGCTTTCATGCATCTGTCAACCATGGACTCGGCTCAGCACGCTTTCGCCGCTGCCTGCTACGGCTGGCTCGGCGACGAAATCGCGGCCGCGGCGCATCTAGGCAAGATCAGAACGCTCGATCCCCAATTCGACCTCGATTCATTTATCGCCACCCTGCACTTTGCCCAGGAGTCTGATGTGCAGCACGTCCGCGAAGGACTGCTGAAAGCCGGTATTGCCCACCTGTAGCCAGCCCGTAACTACGACCCAGAGCCAATCGGCAAAAAAGACCGGCCCCCGATGCGGACCTTGTGGCATGACCGAACGACGGGCAGGTCGGAGAAGCTTTTCCCACGGTATCGGTCTTTGGAAGCGAACAGGGAAAACCCTCCCCCTGAAAAAGCGCCGCGCTAGTTGACGGCGCATGTCGCATAAGGCCCGCGCCATTCGGCCCTGCCAGAAAGGAACCCGCCATGAGAAAACTCATCGTTACCGAATTCATCAGCGTCGATGGCATTGCCGAGGTCGAGAAGCTGCCGAGCGTGGCCTGGAACGATGAGATGCAAAAGTTCAAGGACGACGAGCTTGCCGACAGCGGCGCCATGCTGTTGGGGCGCACGACCTATGAGATCTTTGCCGGCTCGTGGCCCAAGGAGACCGGAGACTTCGCCGACCGGTTCAACGCGCTGCCGAAATATATCGCCTCGACCAGCTTGCAGGCGCTCGACTGGCAGCCGGCCGAGCTGCTGCAGGGTGCGTTGCCGGAAGCGGTCAGAGGGCTGAAGCAAGGCAGCGGCGGCAACATCTATGTGCATGGCAGCCTCAGCGTCGCGCAGGAATTGCTGCGCCATGGCCTTGTCGACCGCATCAGGCTGCTCAGCTACCCCGGCGCCGTCGGCCAGGGCAAGCTGCTGTTCCCGCCCGGCGCGCAATTGCCGCTCGAGCTGATCTCGGCCACGCAATTCAGCAACGGCGTGGTGGCGCTGGAGTATGCGGCTGGAATGGGCAAGCCGTGATGACGGCCAATCTCCCCCCTTGAGGGGGAGATCGCAGCTTCGGCCATCAGCGCCTCACCCAAGCTACCGCCCCCGCCCGCCTGCCTCCAGCTTCTGCTCGGCCGCGATCAGCATCTCGACAAACCTCGTCACCTTGGGCGGGCGGAAGCGGGCGGCGGGGTAGACTGTGTAGATGCCGCCGGAGGGCAGCCGCCACTCGGGCAGGATCTGCACCAGCCGCCCGGCGGCCAGTTCGTCCCGCACCAAAAAGCCCGGCAGCACCGACAGGCCGGCGCCGGCGCGGACCGCTGCCAGCACTGCCGGCGTTGCGTCGATCGAAATCGTTGCCTGCATGCGCACGGCCTGCTGCTCGTCATCGCCGCGCGAAAATTGCCATAGCAGCGGTTCGCGCAGCGCCATGTTGGCGACGAAGGGCAGCCCGGCGAGGTCTTGCGGTTCGCCGGCGGTGAACCGGCCTGCAAAGCCGGCGCCGCATACCATGAATTGTTGGAAGGTGCCGATGCGCCGGGCCTGCAGGCTGGAATCGGCTAGCCAGCCGACGCGGATGGCCACGTCGATGTGGCCGGAAACCAGGTCGATCGTCTCGTCGCCCAGCGTCAGCTCCACTCGGCAGGCGGGATAACGCGCGCTGAAGGCGGCGACCACCGGCACCACCGCCGATGTGCCGTAGTCGTTGGACGCGGCGATGCGCAGCGTGCCAGTCGGCTCGGCGGCGGCCTGCGCGAGCTCGTCGAATGCATCCTCGGCCTGCTGCAGGACCTGCAGGCAGCGGGCATGGAACGTTCGGCCAGCCTCGGTCGGATGGACGCGCCGCGTCGTGCGGATCAGCAGCGTCGTTCCGACATCGCGCTCCAGCCGCGCCACCTGTTGGCTGACCACCGCCTTGGTGATGCCCAGCCGCTCGGCGGCCCGCGTGAACGAGCCGGCATCGACCACCGCCGCGAAATAGGCCAGCCGGTTCAGGTTCATGCTTCGCTCATGGCAGGGGCAGTCTCATTGTCAGGCAATGGCATACATTACGTCTATTTTGTCGGCCTTCAATACGCATTCCGCTTTTGCCATCTTGCGGGCATCGAGGCCGCCGAATTCCGGATCCCAGGAGACATCCATGTTCACACGGAGAAGCATCATGAAAACCACCCTCGCCGCCGGCGCTGCCGCGGTCTTTGCTCCCGCCGGGCTTGGCCATGCGGCCGGCGGGCTTTCCTGGAAACATTTCCCCGCCGGGCAAAACGGCTTCTTCCGCGCCCCGGTGCTGGTCTCCGGCGCCACCGAAGCCGTGCTGATCGATGGCGGTTTCACTTACCCCGACGGCCGGGCCGTGGCCGAGGCGATCAAGGCGACCGGCAAGACGCTCACCACCATCTATGTCAGCCAGTCCGACCCGGACTATTATTTCGGCCTCAAGCCAATCAAGCAGGCGTTCCCGCAGGTACGGGTGATCGCCGCAGCCGAGACGGTGGCCGCCATCAACGGCAATGTCGAAAAGAAGCTCGCCGTCTGGGGGCCGCAGCTCAAGGAGAACGGCCCGCAGGCGCTGGCCGACGTCGTCATCCCCGAAGCATTCGACGGCAAGACGCTCAGCGTCGATGGCGAGACCATCGAGATCGTCGCCGCGGAAGGCCTCGCCAACCGGCGCTATCTCTTCGTGCCGTCGCTGAATGCGGTGTTCGGCGGGGTGATGATCTTTGCCGGCGTGCATGTCTGGACCGCCGACACGCCGACCAGGGAACTGCGCGCCGCCTGGCTCGCCAATCTCGAAAAGATCGCGGCGCGCAAGCCGGCAATCGTCGTGCCCGGGCACATGACGCCTGAGGCCGCTACGGACCTTTCAGGCGTCGAGCACACCAAGACCTATCTCATCGCCTTCGAGGAAGAACTGGCCAAGGCCAAGGACGCGGCCGCACTGAAGAGCGCCATGGAAGCCCGCTTCCCCGGCCTCGGCATGGGCGTTGCGCTCGACATCGGCTCCAAGGTTGCCACCGGGGAGATGAAGTGGGGCTGAGATGGCCGCCAATCGCGAGCTGATCCGCGCCACTTACGAACGATACGCTCATGGTCCAGCGGGCGCTGACGCCGGACGCTTGATTACGGTCATCCGCCGAGACGGTTGGTGCGCTTGCTGGCTTCGGCCTTGGCCCGGGCCTCGACCGCCTTTTCGATCTCGCGCTTCAGCTCGTCCTTGATCGCCACCGTCTCTGCCATCAGCGCCTCGACCTTCATGAAATCGAGCACCCGGTATTTCGAGACGGCCGGCCGGATCAGAATGTCGGGCCGGCTCTGGTTCAGCTTGCTGGCGATGATCGACTGCATCATCAGCTGCGTGGCGCCGAACATCAGGTCGACGGAGGTCGGGAATTTGCGGCCGGCCTCGGTCGGCGCGCCGACCACGTCGACGGCGATGATGATGTCGGCGTCGAGCTCGATCAGGTCGAACGGCACGGGATTGTAGATGCCGCCGTCGATCAGCAGCCTGCCGTCGCGCATCACCGGGCGGAACACCGCTGGGATCGCCGCCGAGGCGGCCAGCGCCGAATGCAGCTCGCCTTCGTCGAACACGGCGAGCTGGTGGCCATAAAAGTCCGTTGCCGTCACCTTCAGCGGTATCTTCAATTCGGCGAAGGTTTCGGGAATGGCGTCGGGCAGGAACGCCTTGAGGATGCGCTCGACATTGAACTGACTGACCCGCAGGCCGCCCTGCAACGCTTCGGCAAAAGTGCCGGGCCGCGCCCGCCACATGCGCGTCGCCACTTCGGCGCGGCGGCCGAGGATCGAGCGCGTATAGTCGTGGATGTCCTTGCCGGTCATGCCCGAGGCCATGCCGGCGCCCATGATGGCGCCGATCGACGAGCCGGCGATTGCCGCCGGCCTGATGCCCAGCTCGTCCAGCACCTCGATGACATGGATATGCGCCAGCCCACGCGCCCCGCCGCCGCCAAAGGCGATGCCGAAGCTAGGGCTCATCCCTTGTTGGCCGCGCCGAGCTTCGGCCCGACCACCATGACGGCCGGCTCGGCGGAGAGCAGCTTTTTCGCCACCTCTTTCACCTGGTCCAGCGTCACCGCGTTTATCAGGGCGGCGCGGCGCTGCATGTAGTCGATGCCGAGCTTGCCGAGCTGGATCTCGAGCAGCGTTGAGGCGATCGCGCCGGAGGAATTCAGATTGTTGATGGCATAGGCGCCGATCATGTATTTCTTGGTCGCCACCAGCTCGGCTTCGGTCGGCCCCTCCTCGGCCATGCGCTTGACCACGTCGCGCACCACGGCCAGCGTCTCGGCCGCCCTATCGGCGCGGGTCGAGGTGGTGATGGACAGCGCCTCGGAATGCTGGTGGTCGACGAGGTCGGAGCTGACGCTGTAGGCCAAGCCGCGCTTCTCGCGCACCTCGTCGAACAGCCGCGAGGTGAAGGTGCCGCCGCCGAGGATCTCGTTCATCAGCACCGCGGCGAAGAAATCCGGCGCATTCCGCTTCACGCCGGGATAGGCGAGTTGCAGCGAGGCCTGCGGCTGGTCGTAAACGACCTCGAGCTGCTGGCCGAGCTTCAGGTCGATGTCGGGAACGGGCGTGAGCGCCTGCTTTTCCGGCAGGCTGCCGAACACCAGGTCGAGCTTCTGCTTCAGCGTCTCGGCGTCGATGGCGCCGACCACCGCGATATGCAAGCCGTCACGGGCGAAACTTGCCTTGTGGAAGGCGCTGAGATCGGCCGGCGTAATCGTCGCGATGCTTTGCCTGGTGCCCTGGTCGGGCCGCGCATAGGGATGCCTGCCGTAGATCGCGTCCAGCCATTTGCGTTGGGCGAGCGTATCGGGATCGCGCTCGTTGGCAATGATGCCGGACAGGATTTGCGAGCGGATGCGGTCGATCGGCACCTGGTCGAAGCGCGGCTGGTTGACAGCCACGCGCAACAGGTCGAAGGCGCCGTCGCGCTGCTCGGCCAGCATGCGCATCGAGCCGTAGATGCCGTCGCGCTGCGCATCGAAGCTCATCTCGGCGCCGACATCGTCAAGCTTGATCTGGAAGGCCTCGCTGTCGAGGTTGCCGGCACCTTCGTCGAACAGGCCGCTCATCAGATTGGCAAGCCCTTCCTTGCCGGGCGGATCCTGCGTCGCGCCGCCATCGAAGACGAATCGGATGGCGACGATCGGCACCGAATAGTCCTCCACCAGCCAGGCGGTGATGCCCTTCGACGAGGTCACCTCCTGGATGTTCACGGCGGCGCGAGCGGAAAGCGCCGGCAGGAGGAGAAAGAGAAGGGAGAGGAACAGGATTGCTAGAAGAGGGCCGGCGTGCTGGCGCTTCCCTTCTCCCCTTGTGGGAGAAGGTGGATCGGCGCGAAGCGCCGAGACGGTTGAGGGGTGTTGGACGGAGTGCCGTTGGTGCCAAGCTGGAACACCCCTCATCCGACCGAGCTTCGCTCGGCCACCTTCTCCCACAAGGGGAGAAGGGGAGGAGCCCACGAGGGGAGAAGGCAGAGCGGGACCATGCTGGCTCATCATCAAATCAATTCCCAGCTTGAGTTTGCGGCAGAAGATAGCCGGTCGTTGCGTGGTTGAGATTGAGATAGCGGGCAGCGACTTCCTTGACCTGGTCGGCGGTGACCTTGCGGATGCGGTCCGGCCATTGCTGGACGTCCTGGACGTTGCCGCCGGTGGCGAGCGTCGAGCCGTAGATGTTGGCCATGTCCTCCTGCTTGTCGCGGGCAAAGATCATCGAGCGTACGAAACGGTCCTTGGATTTTTCCAGCTCGTCGCTGGTGACGCCGTCTTTCGCGATGCGGGCGATCTCGGCGTTGACCGCGGCTTCGATGTCGGCAAGCTTGGCATCGCCGCGCGGCGCGCCATAGACGGTGAAATTGGTGTCGTCGAGCATGGTGCCCTGGAAGAAGGCGCCGGCTTCGGCGGCGATGCCTTGCCTGACGACAAGCTCCTGGTAGAGCCGGCTGCGGTTGCCGCCGCCGAGGATTTCGGACAGCACGTCGAGCGCTTCGGCTTCGCCGGGCTTTGCCGTGTGATAGGACGGAACCACCCATTGCGTGGTAAAGCTCGGCACGCTGACGCGCCCGTCGGTCAGCGTCACCGTGCGCCTGGTGTTCTGCTCCGGCTCGACCGGGCGGATGCGCGGCGGCAGGTCCGGGCCGCGCGCGATCTTGCCATAGGTCTTTTCGGCCAGCGCCTTGACCGTTTCCGGTTCGACATCGCCGGCCACCACCAGCACGGCGTTATTGGGTGTATAATATTTGTTGTAGAAGGCCATCGCGTCGGTGCGGTTCAGCTTCTCCATCTCCTGCATCCAGCCGATGACCGGAATGCGGTACGGCTGGTTCTGCCACAGCGTGGCGTCGATTTCCTCGTCGAGCACTGCCTGCGGATTGCTATCGATGCGCGAGCGGCGCTCCTCGAGGATGACGTCCCGCTCGGTCTTGATGACATCGTCGTTGAGGATGAGATTGCGCATGCGGTCGGCCTCGAAGCCCATCATCTCACCGAGCGCCTGCGGCACCACCGTCTCGTGAAAGGCGGTGTAGTCGTAGGAAGTGAAGGCGTTGTCCGAGCCGCCGATGGCGGCGACGGCACGGTCGAGCTCGCCCGCCGCATGGTTGGTGGTCGCCTTGAACATCAGATGCTCGAAGAAATGGGCAATGCCGGACTTACCCGGCGGCTCGTCGGCGCTGCCGATCTTGTACCAGACCATATGGGTGACGATGGGGGCGCGGTGATCGGGGATGACGACGACCTCCATGCCGTTGTCGAGCAGGAAATCGGTCACGACGCCATCGTCAGGATTGTTATCCGCCAGAGCCGGCGCGGCCATCACCAGAGCCAGTCCCAAGAGCGTTCCGCGCAGCCATTCAGCCTGAAATGTCATAGATGGCTCCGGTTTGTAGTGGGACGATAGGCGGGGTTGCTGGTCGAGGCATAGCGAATTGTTCGTCATTTTGAAGGCGCCATCGTGGAAGCCGAACTCAGGCGGCCTCGATGAACCGGATGACCGTCTCGCCATAGTTGCGCTCGTCGACAACCGAAAAGCCCGGCGCTGCCTCGAACGGCGCCGCCGCCACTTCCTCGACGACGCAGAGCGCGCCAGGGGCGAGCCAACCACCGGCCTTGGCCGAGCGCAACGCACGTTCGCCAAGGCCTTTGCCATAGGGCGGATCGGCGAAGACCAAGCCGAATGCGGCGATGGTGCCTGCCTCGCCCAAGCCCGTCGCGTCGCGGCGGAATATCTTGGTGCGGCCGGTGAGGCCGAAGGCCTCGACATTGGTGCGGATCAGGCCGCGCCCTTCGGCGGATTCTTCGATGAAGACAGCGTAGGAGGCGCCGCGCGAAAGCGCTTCGAGGCCGAGTGCGCCGGTGCCGGCGAACAGGTCGAGCACGCGCGCGCCGTCCAGTTTTTCAGGAAAGCGATGCGCCAGCACGTTGAAGACCGCCTCACGCGTGCGGTCGGTGGTCGGGCGGATGGCAAAGGTGCGGGGCGTCGCCAGCGGACGCCCGCGAAACTCACCGCCGACGATCCGCATTGCTTCCTTTCGGGCCGCCGCGCGGCCGGTCGCCACCGCCATCCGGGCGCTCGCCGCGCGGTTTGCCGAACGGCTTTGCACCGCCGCCTTGCGGCTTGCCGCCGGGCTTGCCGTAAGACGGCTTGAACGATGCCTTGCGCGCCTTGATTTCTGCCGCCTTGGCGGCGTCTGCCTCCGCCCTGCCCTTGCCGATCGGCCGTGCGCCTGGCGCCATCCAGACATTGGCCTTGCGCTGGCCCGGCGGCTCGATCGGCCGCTGCTCGCGTTCGGATTTTTTCCCACCGAAGCCGCCACGAGGCTTGTCGCCACGGGGTTTGTCCCCGAAGTCGCTGCGTTCAGGTCTGGGGCCACGCTCGCCAAAGCTCTTTTTTGGCCCAAAGCTCCTGTCAGGGCTTGTCGACAGCTTGCCGAGCGCTTCGTCGCGGCTGCCCTCGCGCCGCTTGCGGTTCTTGATCAGGCCGCCCTCGCCGATCGGCCGGCGTTCGCCGTCGCGGGTGAATTTCGGCCGCTCGGGCTCCTCCTCGCGCTCACGCCTGACCGGCTTGTTGGAAAACGGCTTGGCGATATCGGCGTCGAAATTGGCGCCGGATTCTTCGACCAGACGCTCGCCGAGTTGGTCGCGCAGCACGCGGCCCTTGATCTCCAGTACATGGCCTTCCGGTAAATCGTCGAGCTGGAACGGCCCGTAGGAAATACGGATCAGCCGCGTCACGTCGAGACCGAGCGCGCCCAGGATGTTCCTGACCTCGCGGTTCTTGCCTTCGCGCAGGCCGAGTGTCAGCCAGGCGTTCGAGCCCTGCTCGCGGTCGAGCGTCGCTTCGATGGCGCCGTAAAAGACACCGTCGACGGCAATGCCTTCGCGCAGGCCGGCAAGCGCGCTTTCCTCGACCTTGCCGTGGACGCGCACGCGGTAGCGTCGCAGCCAGCCGGTCGCCGGCAGTTCGAGCACGCGCGACAGGCCGCCATCATTGGTGAGCAGCAGCAGGCCTTCGGTGTTGATGTCGAGCCGGCCGATGGTCATCAGCCGCGGCAGCCCAGGCGGCAGCACGTCGAAGACGGTCTTGCGGCCTTCGGGATCGCGGTTTGTCGTGACCACGCCGGCCGGCTTGTGGAACAGGAACAGCCTGGTGCGCTCGATCGGCGGGATCTCCATGCCGTCGAGATGGATGATGTCGCCGGGCATGACGTTGAAGGCCGGCGAGGACAACACCTTGCCATTGACCTTGACGCGGCCGGCCGCAATCAGTTCCTCGGCGTCGCGGCGCGAGGCCAGGCCGGCACGCGCCAGCCGCTTGGCAATGCGTTCGCCGGCTTCTTCCGTTGCCTCGACGCGACGCGGGCGCGGCTTGAAGCCGCCTTCCGATGCCGCCTGTGCCCTTTGTGCCCCTTGCGGACGATCGCCAAAATCACGCTTGGGACGGTCGAAACGCCTCTCGCCGCGCTCGCTTTCGGCAGCTGCTGGCCGGTCGCCGCGCGGTGCGTAAGGCTTGCGCGGACCTTCGCGCTTTTCATAAGGCGTGCCCTCCGGACGCGGCCCTTTGCTGAACGGCCTGTCGCCGCCTTTGAAGTCGCGCTTCGGCCGCTCGCCTTCGGCAGCTGACGGCCGGTCGCCGCGCGGCGCATAAGGCTTGCGTGGACCCTCGCGCTGTTCATAAGGCTTGCCTTCCGGACGCGGCCCTTTGCTGAACGGCCTGTCGCCGCCTTTGAAGTCGCGCTTCGGCCGTTCGCCTTCGGCCGCCGCCGGCCGGTCGCCGCGCGGAGCGTAAGGTTTTTTGGCGCCGAAGGGCGGCTTGCCGCCCTTGTCGGGAGCGCCATCGCGACCACGCGGCCCCGCCGGCTTCGGGCCGGCCTTGCGCGGGAATTTCTTGTTTTTGTCGTCCATGTGGCCTTTGCTCGTTTGCGCGGGTAGTAACAGGATCGCGCTCTAGTGGCGAGGAGATAATCGGAATGGAAACCGCGTGAAGCGGCAGGATTTCATGGCACTGGCGCTGAAAGAAGCCGAAGCCGCCGCCCTGCGTGGCGAGGTGCCGGTTGGCGCGGTCGTCGTCGGCGGCGATACGGTCGTTGCGAGTGCCGGCAACCGCACCCGCGAGTTTGCCGATCCCACCGCCCATGCCGAGATGCTGGCGATCCGCGAGGCCTGCCGCAAGCTTTCCAGCGAGCGGCTCAGCGGCCACGATCTCTATGTAACGCTGGAGCCGTGCGCCATGTGTGCCGGCGCCATCTCCTTCGCCAGGCTGCGCCGGCTTTATTTCGGCGCTGCCGACGAGAAGGGCGGCGCAGTGGTCAACGGCGTTCGCTTCTTCACGTCACCGACCTGCCACCATGTGCCCGACATCTATCCGGGCATGGCCGAGAACGCAGCAGCGGCATTGCTGAAGGACTTTTTTCGCGAGCGACGCGGAGCCTGATTTCTGGTCCGGCAGACGGTCCATCCAAGTCAGCCAATCCAGCCAGCCAATCCAGGGCAAGAACGTCTCTGGCGCCGTCAGCCTACCAGGGCAGCCAGTCGAACATGCCGCCGCTCTTACTCTTGGCGGCCGCCTCCCTCTTGAGGCGGCGTTCCTTCTTGTACTCGTCCTCGCCGAGGTCACCCTGCGGCGCGGTGGCGGCGGCAGCGCGGTATTGCACCGGTGGCTCGCTCAGATATCTGCGGGTGGTCGGGTCGCCCTGTTTGCCTTCAGCCCGGCGGCGCATGATTTCCGCGGCGCGGCTCTTGTCCGAATCGGCCGGAGTCCAGGCTGGCGGGTGGCTCGAGCCCGACAACTTCAGCGCGGCCTTGACCGACGCCGGATCCGTCTGCACGTCGTCGATGACCTGCGCCTGGTAGGCCGGGTCGTCCTGATGCAGGGTGGCATCGGCGCGCAGGCGGGCACGGCGCTGCTCCGGCGATTCGGGCCATTCGGCACTCGCCGTCTCGATGCTTTCCTGCGGCGGCGGCAAGACTTCCTTCTGCCCCGGCCCTGGCTTCACCAGCGTGGGGCGCGGCTTGTAGTCGATACTATCCTTGCGCTTGGGTGCGAAGGAAAAAGCCCCGGTGAGGTCGCCGGCAAGCTGCGCGCCCGCGGTCTTGTCGGTCCCGTAAGTGGGCGAGCCCATGCAGCCGGACAAGGCGAGGCCCGATACGACAAGCGGCGCCAGCAGCGCAACGCGCGCGTAAGTTCTCTCGGTCATGCCAAAAAGTCCCACTGTAGACAGCCTCTCGATTGCCGCCGGCCGAAGAAAGGTCCGGTCCCCATCGCCTATGCTCTTCCGACGGAATTCCGGCGACAATTTGTCGTCCGGAGTTTCGCGTGTTTACCTCAACCACTCGTTAAGGGCAACGCGCGGGGGCCGATCGGCCGCCCGCCGTGGCATTTGTGCACCGCCTTAAAGACGGCTCAAAGCCTTCAGCTCATGCAGAACAGCGGCGTCACGGGCCGACACGTCCGGGAATTCCGGATCTGAGCCGACATCGGCCGTGTAGCGCCAGGAGCGCGCGCACTTCATCAGGCCACGGTCCTCCGCCTTCTCGACGACCACGGCGACGCCCTTGACGTCGTCGAGGGTAAAGCTGCCCGCCGACGCCTTGCCGCGCACGATCATCAGATCGCTGGTGATCGCCATCTCGGCCATATCGACATCGGCGATCGCCGCTTCGAGCGCGGCGTCGTCGAGGGTGACGACCGGCACCGCTTCCAGCGAAGAGCCGATGACCTTCTGCGCGCGGGCAATTTCCAGCGCGCCGGTGACGACACGGCGAACCTGCCGAACCTTGCGCCACTTCTCCGCCAGCGCCTCGTTCCTCCAGTCCGCCGGGATTTCCGGGAACTGGTCGAGATGCAGGGAGACCGCATCCGGATGACGGTCGAGCCAAGCCTCTTCCATGGTGAAGGGCAGCATCGGCGCCAACCATTTCACCAGGCAGTCGAAGAGATGGCGCACCACCTGCACGGAAGCCTTGCGCTTCACGCTGGAAGGCGCTTCGCAGTAAAGCGCGTCCTTGCGGATGTCGAAATAGAAGGCCGACAGCTCTACCACCATGAAGTCGAGCAGCGCGCGGGTGATGCGCTTGAATTCGAACGCGTCGTAGCCCGAGCGTACGACCTCATCGAGTTCAGCGAGCCGGTGCAGCATCAGCCGCTCCAGTTCAGGCACCTTATCCAGCGGCACCTCCTCGCCATCGTCGTGGGCGAGCGTGCCCAGCATCCAGCGGATGGTGTTGCGCAGCTTGCGGTAGGCGTCGATATTGGTCTGCAGCACGTTCTTGCCGAGCCGCTGGTCTTCCCAATAATCGGTCGTCACCACCCACAGCCGCAAGATGTCGGCGCCGGACTGCCTGATGACGTCCTGCGGCACGACGGTGTTGCCGAGCGACTTCGACATTTTCCGCCCCTCCTCATCCATGGTGAAGCCATGGGTGACGACGGTGTCGTAGGGCGCCCTGCCCCTGGTGCCGCAGCTTTCGAGCAGCGAGGAGTGGAACCAGCCGCGATGCTGGTCGGAGCCTTCGAGATAGACGTCGGCCGGCCATTTCAGGTCGGGCCGGTCCTCAAGCGTGAAGGCATGCGTCGAGCCTGAATCGAACCAGACATCGAGGATGTCCATGACCTGCTGCCATTTCGAGGCATCGTGATTGCCGAGGAACCGCTCCTTGGCGCCGGCGGCGAACCAGGCATCGGCGCCTTCTTTCTCGAAGGCGTCCATGATGCGCCGGTTGACTGCCTCGTCGCGCAGCACATTGCCGTCGGCATCGGCAAAGACGGCGATCGGCACACCCCAGGCGCGCTGGCGCGACAGCACCCAGTCGGGGCGCTCCTCGATCATGGCGCGGATGCGGTTCTGGCCGGCGGCGGGCACGAAGCGGGTATCGTCGATGGCTTTCAGGGCGCGGCTGCGCAGCGTCGTGCCGTCGCCGAGCTCCTTGTCCATATAGACGAACCATTGCGGCGTGTTGCGGAAGATGATCGGCTTCTTCGAGCGCCAGGAATGCGGATAGGAGTGCTTCAGGCGGCCGCGCGCGAACAGCGCGTTGCGCTTGATCAGCTCGTCGATGACAGCCTGGTTGGCGTTGCCCTTCTTGCCATTGTCGTCGATGACGCGCGCCGCTCCACCCTCGCGGTCCGGGCCGAAGCCCGGCGCGTCCTTGGTGAAGAAGCCGGCATCGTCGACGGTGAAGGGGATCGCGGTGTCGATGCCACGCTGGCGAAGATCAGAGGCAGCATCCATCCAGGCGTCGAAGTCTTCGCGGCCATGTCCCGGCGCGGTGTGGACGAAACCGGTGCCGGCATCGTCGGTGACGTGATCGCCGGCGAGCATCGGCACGGGAAAATCGTAGCCGCCACCCAGAGCTTTGAGGGGATGCGAAAGCGTAAGGTTTTCAAGCTCTTCGGCGCCAACGCTGCGAAGCCGATTCAGAGTGACCTTGGCCTTCGCGGCAGCGTCGTCCGCAAGCTTCTCGGCAAAGATCAGCTTTTCGCCGGGCTGAGGACCAAAGGCGTTCTCGGCCGCCGTAACCTCGTAGAGACCATAGTTGATGCGCGGCGAGTAGTTGACGGCGCGGTTGCCGGGGATCGTCCACGGCGTCGTCGTCCAGATGACGACGTTGGCATCAAGCAGATCTAGCGACGTCTGCGTCAGCTTGGGGTCCAGGGCTGGCTGCCCATCCTCGATGTTGATGACCTGGCGAGCGAGGCTGACAACCGGAAACTTCGCCCAGATCGTGTCCGACTCATAGTCCTGGTATTCGACCTCCGCCTCGGCCAGCGCGGTGCGCTCGACCACGCTCCACATCACCGGCTTGGAGCCGCGATAGAGCTGGCCGGACATTGCGAATTTCAGCAGCTCGCCGGCGATCCGCGCCTCGGCATGGAAAGCCATCGTCGTATAGGGATTGTCGAAGTCGCCGACGACGCCGAGGCGCTGGAATTCGGAACCCTGCACCTTGATCCAGTGCGCCGCAAACTCGCGGCATTCCTGCCGGAACTCGTTGACCGGCACCTCGTCCTTGTTCTTGCCCTTGGCGCGGTACTGCTCCTCGATCTTCCATTCGATCGGCAGGCCGTGGCAATCCCAACCGGGTACATAGTTCGAGTCATAGCCGCGCATCTGGAACGAGCGGGTGATGACGTCCTTGAGGATCTTGTTCAGCGCATGGCCGATATGGATGTTGCCATTCGCATAGGGTGGGCCGTCGTGCAGCACGTATTTTTCGCGGCCGGCTGCGTCTTCGCGCAACTTGCGGTAAAGATCCATGTCCTGCCAGCGTTTGACCAGCAGCGGTTCCTTTTCCGGCAACCCGGCGCGCATCGGGAAATCCGTCTGCGGCAGGTAGAGCGTTTTGGAATAATCGATCGTCTCGGCGGTCTCGGTATCAGTCATTCGTCTGCCATATGCGTTGCCGGCGGCAAAAGAGCCCGGGCGTTGAACTATCATGATCTGGAAAAAGCGCGAGAGGCCGCGCGCAAGATTCCCGGCGGCTCCGGCGGCGGTCAGGCCGCCCGGAACACCGGGCCTGTAATTCGTATCGCAGTCGCGGGAAGGCGCGAAAAGCTCGTCATGGCTGGGCTTTTAACCGAGACAGGCGACGTTGAAAAGCCCGAACTCTGATGCTTCCTTGCGTCATGTGCCAATTGCGCATACATTTGTAGGCAAATGGCAAGCAGAATGGCCTGTGCCAAGGAGACGTTCATGTCGGTCGCAGCAAGGGCAATTCGCGCAACACACGACTTTTCCGTCCCTACGGACAAGATCGATCATCTGCGCAGTCTGGGTTTCAGTAGCGAAGAACTCTATCGTATCGTTGCCCCCCGCCGCACGCTGGCGCGTCGCAAGGAACGTGCCGAGCCGCTTTCGCCAGCTGAATCCGACCGCGCCCTGCGCCTAGAACGCATCGCCGAGCAGGCGGATCGTGTATTCGGCAGCCATGAGAAAGCCCAGCGTTGGCTGAGAAGCGAGATCATAGCATTGGATGGTGCAAGGCCGATCGATCTCCTCGAGACAGAGACCGGCGCCCACGTCGTTTCCGAAGAGCTTATCCGCATCGACTTTGGCATGCTTGCCTGACGATGCGCATCTGGCGCATCTCCAATTTCGCGGATCTCTCGGGTCGTGGCGGAACGCTCGTTGATGGAAGATGGAACAGGCGCGGGATGCCCATCGTGTATTGCACCGACCACCCTTCGACGGCACTGCTGGAGATACTGGTGCATGCGACGCGCGAAACCGTTCCGGAAACCTACCGGCTTATCGAAATCGATGTTCCGGACGGAATAGAAATGACCGAACCGGTTATCAATGACGGCTGGGACAAGGATATGGAATCGACACGGCGACAGGGCACGGACTTTCTCTCGGCCAATCGTTACGCGCTCATGAAAATTCCTTCGATCATAATGCGCAAAGCAAACAACTATCTGCTCAACCCGACCCATGACGATGAGTCACGCATTACGATTGCGGGCCTATACCGTTATCCGTTCGACAGCCGTTTGATCAAATGAGCCGGCGCCTACCCGTTCACATCGAAAAATCGAAGCGATAGGTCGTCGACACGCCGATCATGAACTGATCCCTGGAGCCGCGCTCCTTGACCAGGCTGGAATCGGCGGCCGGGCCCATCAGGCGGGAATATTCGCCGAACAGACTGGCCGTCATCGGCTCGGTCACCTTCCAGGTCACCGCGCCGCCCAGGCCCGCCGACTTCACCCCGCCGCCGGGATGATATTCGCTAAGTCCCGAGGCCAGGGACTCCTTGGCATCAACGCCGTAATAGGCGTCGAAATAGTCCGATGAGGCGAACGAAACGCGCGGTCCGGCCGAAATCCTGACGTCGGGCGTCACATCGTAAAAGGCGTCGGCGGCGATGTCGGCGACAAAGCCGTTATGGGCGCGAATGCCGTGCCGCAATTCGGCGCGGGCACGCAGCCAATCCAAAGGATAGAATTCGAAGAAGCCGCCAGCCTCGCCGCCCCAGCGCACCGGGTCGAGACCCTTCAATTCGTCGGCGTCACCACCGTCGCGGGAAAACAGGAACTTGCCTGTCAGGCCGGCACGGACGCCGCCATCGTCGATCAATGCCAATGAAATATTGTCGTTGCGCGAGGTGAAGCGCGCCGCGGGACCAGCCTTGCCGAGCGAGATGATCGGCGAGGCACTGAGCAGGTACTTCTTGCCGCCCTCGAAATTCGGGGCAACCATGCCGGTGGCGCCGACCGTCAGGTACCAGTCTCCGGACAGCCAGCCGAAGGTGCCCTCGCCGGCCTTGGCAACGCCGCAGGTGCCGAGCATGAATGCGGCCAAGATCGTCGGGACAGACCGCATCGTTACTCCATACGTCGAACGCATTGGCCGATACAACCAGCCTTGACTGAAGCCATGGCGCCAGTTCGGTAAAATTTGACTTAATATCCGCAACATTGGCCGCGTTGGCCGGCCTGTTCCGCGTTGCAGTCGATTGCTTGGCGCACCAAGATTCCAGATCAAGTGCTTGGAATACGCTAGCAGTTGCCTCGGCAGGGCTACAAACATTCGCGGACAAACATGCCTGCGCTCTGAAGAGCGCGGCGACCGGCGCTCAACCCCGCATTCCAAACCGGCCAAGCGTGAATCATATGCGGCCAAATTTCGAGACGTACTTTGACGTCCGCCGCGCCGGCGGCTTCGGCGAGCCGAGTTGCGTCAGACATCAGCGTCTCGGCCGAACCGCCTTGTATCAGCATTGGGGGAAATCCGCTCAGATCGGCGAACAAAGGCGAGATCAGCGGATCGCGCCGACCAACGCCATTGGGAACATAAGCGGTTGCCAGTTCCTCCAAATACGCCCGGTGGATGATAGGGTCGATTGCGTCCTTGGTTGATAGTGTCGCGCCGGACATCGAAAGGTCCGTCCAGGGCGAAACCAGCCAAAGACATCGCGGCAACGGCTCGCCTGCCGCACGCAATATACTGACCAGGCACAGGGTAAGGTTGCCGCCCGCACTGTCTCCGCCAATCACGATGCGGTCCGGCGCGATGCCTTGCCGCCTCAGAAAGCGCCATGCGGTGAGTGCGTCTTCATGTTGCGCAGGGAAAGGATGTTCCGGTGCGCGGCGATAGTCGATCGCGAGGGTGCGCATTCCCATTCCCCGACCTGCCTCGGTCACCATTCGACGATGACTTTTAAGAGAGCCGGAGCAGTAGCCACCACCGTGGAAAAACAGCAGAATCTTGTCCCTGTCGCTCTCAGGCGCCAGCGACCACTCTCCCTCGAGGCCATCGAAAACCACATGCTCGCATCGGATGTCCTCCGCGACTGGCCACACCGAACCGACTTCGTCGAGCCGTGCCCGGCGTTCGTCCCAGCGGACCGTTCGAGGCTTTGAGGTCAACAACCTGCGGACGGCGTTGATCTCCGTCAGATCGAGGTGTTCGTCCGCATCGCTCATTTTGCTTCCCTAGCCTCATCAAGCGTAGAAAACGGCATATAGCAGCAGCACACGTCATCGTATAAAGGGCCAATGCCAGCACTGGGAATTTTCGTTACACTTGCGCCGCGGCGAATACACGGGACGACGGGTCGCCCGTAAACCCGCTTGTTATCTTTTAGCACTGGCTCACCCCCCACATGATCGAATTATTCCATCTGGTATTTGGCCGCTTCGGGTCAAAAACGGAGGTCTAGCGGATCGCTCGGGAGTGTGGCGCTCACAGCCTGCTCGCTGGACGGGCAAGGCGATCGGCGCTACCGTCCGGAACAAAGAAGCTAGGCAACCTTGAGGGAGAAGGGCAATGACCGTGCACAGCGATGCCATGAAAGACGCCATTGGCCAGACGCGGGCCAAATGGGGATGGTTCGTCGCGCTCGGGGTGCTGCTGCTTGTCTTCGGCGGCATCGCCTTCGGCAATCTGTTCATCGCAACCGTCGCCTCGGTCTTTGTCGTGGGCTGGCTGATGCTGATGGCCGGCATTGTCGAAATCATCCATGCCTTCGGCGTGAAGACATGGGGCCGTTTCTTCTATTGGCTGCTCAGCGGCCTCCTCTACGCCGTCGCCGGCTTCTTCGCCTTCGACAATCCGGTCCTCGCCTCGACGGTGCTGACCTTCCTCCTGGCGGTCGCGCTGCTTGCCTCAGGCGTGCTCAGGGCCTGGGTAGGCTACAGCCACCGGCCGCAGCCGGGCTGGGGCTGGGTGGTCGCGGCCGGCATCATCAGCGCACTGGCGGGACTGGTCATCGCCATGGGCTGGCCGGTCAACAGCGTGTGGGTGCTGGGCCTATTCCTGGCCGTCGACCTGATCTTCCAGGGCTGGAGCTTCATCGCCCTTGGCTTGGCGCTGAAGAGATAAATTCTGGTTGAGCATGATCTTAATCGGAAAACCGGTTCCCATTTTTTGCTTCGCTGACCTTCGGTTCGGGACCGTGCTCTAAAAAGCTATGGCCGCGTCCAGCCCGGAAAGCGGCCTGACGCCGGCGAGCAGTGCCTTCGCCTCGGCCTCGTCGCGCTTCATCTGGGCGACCAGCGCGTCAAGCCCGTCGAACTTCACCTCCGAGCGCAGGTAGCCGAAGAAGGACACGGCACAAATCTCGCCGTAGAGGTCGCCGGAAAAGTCGAAGACGAAGGTCTCCAGCAATGGCGCGCCATTGTCGTCGACCGTCGGCCGGCGGCCGAAGCTGGCGACGCCATCGTGTAGCGAACCGTCGGCGCGGCGGAAGCGGACGGCATAAATCCCTTCATTGAGGGTGACTTCCGGCGAAAGCCTCATGTTTGCGGTCGGAAAGCCGAGTGTCCGGCCGAGCTGCTGGCCGCCGATCACCTCCGCCTCGACGGTGAAACGGTAGCCGAGCAAGCCGGCGGCCTCGGCCACATTGCCCTCGCACAGCAGCGTGCGTATGCGGCTCGACGACACCACCTCGGCCCTTTCGTCGCGAAACGCATCCACCAGCGTGACGCCGAAGCCGTGGCGCTCGCCGGCAGCCATCAGATAGGCCGGACCGCCCTGGCGGTCCTTGCCGAAATGGAAATCGAAGCCGGTGACGGCGTGGCTTATGCCGAGGTTGCGCTCGAGCACGCCGGTGACGAAAGCCTCCGCCGACAAGGAGGCGAACTCGCGTGTGAACGGCTGCTCGACCAGCGCCGCAAAGCCCAGATGCGACAACAGCCGCGCCTTCATCGGCGGCGGCGTCAGCACGAACAACGGCATGTCCGGCCTAAACACCTTTCGCGGATGCGGTACGAAGGTCAGCACCAGGGCGGGTACGCCGCGACGCTCCGCTTCGGCGCGCGCGCGTTCGAGCACCGCCTGGTGGCCGCGGTGGACGCCGTCGAAATTGCCGATAGCCACCACGCCGCCGCGCAGATGGGCCGGCAGCGGTGCGGTTGCGGAAATGCGTTCGAACATGGCCGTCATGGCTTGAACCTATTGCAGCCTGGGAATCACCGCGACCGGCCTGTAGCCATATTTTTCCAGGAAGGCCGCGAGCCTGGCCGGATCCGGCTGCAGCGTCTCACCGTAATCGCGGGCATGGATGCCGCCCGATACGTAGAGCACGTCGAAGCCATTGTCGGCCGCGCCCTTGATGTCGGTCATCATGCCGTCGCCGATGGCCAGAACTTGCGAACGCTCGACCGGGCGGCCGAGAATGGCGGCGATCTCCTTCATGGCGACGTCATAGACCGGCGCGTAGGGTTTGCCGGCGATCAGCGTGCGTCCGCCAAGCTGTGCGTATTCGCGGGCCAAAGCGCCTGCGCACCAGATCATGCGTTCGCCGCGCTCGACGACGATGTCGGGATTGGCGCAAATGAAGGGCAGGTTCCTGGCACGCAGCCTCTGCAGAAGATCGGCATAATCTTCCGGCTTCTCCACCTCGTCATCGAACAGGCCGGTGCAGACCACGCCGGATGCTTCGAACTCCTCGACGAGTTCGACGTCGAGGCCCTCATAGAGCGTGAAATCCCGATCGGCGCCTATATGGAAGATCTTTCGCGGCCCTTCGGCGATCAGGTCGCGGGTAACGTCGCCGGACGTCACGACACGGTCGTAGGCGGCGGGCGGAACGCCGATGGCGCTCATCTGTGCCACCACGTCGGCGCTGCGACGCGGCGAATTGGTGATCAGCACGACAGGTATTTTCGCCGCGCGAGCAGCGATCAGCGCGGCAGCCGCCGCCGGGAAATGCCATTCGCCATTGTGCACCACGCCCCAGACGTCGCACAGGATGGCTGAATAGGCTCCCGACAAGTCTGCGAGCGAACCGATGATGTCGGGCGAATCCGCCATGCCGTTGTCCCTGTACCATGATGCTTGCAAGCGCCGCGACCGACGGTCCGTAGCGGCCGGCCCGGATTAACCGAAGCGCTTCGCTCTGTCACCAGCTTTCGTTGTGCCCGCAAGATTGCCGCCCGGGGACGCCGGCGAGGACGTGATGGCGAAAGCCTTCTTTTTCAGAGCCTTGTCGGGCTTTGCCGCGGAGCAGCATTGCCGATTGCGGACGTGTGGTTAACGGGCATTGAAAAACCGTGCCGACCTTGAACGTATTTTAGCAATCGGAAATTTAAAAATGCGTGGCATCGTCCGGAAAAAAAACGGGGCGGGCGGGAATGCTGAAGGCAATGATCGGAAATTTCCGACGCGACAGACGTGGCAACTACTCCTTAATGACCGCAATCACCATTGTACCGCTGATGGGCGGGTTGGCGCTCAGCGTCGATTACGGGGAGTTGTTGCGCCAGAAGCACGAAACGCTGAATGCCCTTGACGCGGCCGGCCTCGCCGCCGCCCAGCAGATCGTCGCCGGCGCCAGCGACGACGACGTCAAGGCCTACGCCAAGACATTTTTCGAAACCAATCTCGCACGTATCGACCCGGCGAACACAGCGCTGACCGTCACGCTGCCCAACAACAATGCCGGCGGCGGCACCTTGAAGCTCTGCGCCGGCCTCACGGCGACAAGAAGGCAATCGATGCGCTGAAGGCGTGTTCGTCGGATTCGCGCTTCCGCAAGGATTCGGCCGACCCGAGCAAGCCTGCCAAGCTGTTCTGGAATGCAACCGGCGCGACGCTGTCCGACAATTTCAAGGAAATCGCCAACGAATTGTCGAACCTGCGCATCGTCGGCTGAAGGCGATGGGATTGGCGACTAGAGCCTTTCACGTTTTGATGGAAGCGTAGCCGGCGTTTGCGAAGTAGTTGTTGCATTCGGTTGCCTCGATCGTTTCAACGA
>NZ_JAMYUA010000064.1:0-23806 GCF_040322715.1 Mesorhizobium sp. M0106
CCTCTGTCCTGCCGGACATCTCCCCCGCGAGATGTCCGGCAGGACAGAGGGGGCGCTGTCCCTCCAGGGTTCAGTGATTCTTCAAACGAACAAATCAACCTTCTGAAAAGTTGTCACGTCGATCAGGCCGACATCGGAAATTCTGAGCTCGGGGATGACGACCAGTGCCAGCAGCGAGTGCTGCATGTAGGCGTTGTTCAGCGAGCAGCCCATCTGGCGCATGGCGTCGCTGAGTTTGTCGGCCTTGGCGGCGACGATTTCGGCGCGCTCGTCCGACATCAGCCCGGCGATCCGCATTTCGACCAGCGCCAGCTCCTTGCCGTTGGAAAACAGCACGACGCCGCCGCCGACCTCGCCCAGCCGGTTCACGGCCAGAGCCATGTCCTGCTTGTTGGTGCCGACGACGATGATGTGGTGGGCATCGTGGGCCACGCTCGACGCCATGGCGCAGTCGCCGATGTAGCCGAAGCCGGAGACGAAGGCGTTGGTGACGCCGCCGGTGCCCTTGTGGCGCTCGACCAGCGCGATCTGGCAGACATCGTTGCGACGGTCCATGGCGACCAGCCCGTCCTCGACGGCAAGATCGGCCTCCAGCGCCCGCGTCGGCGCCTGGTTCTCGATGACGCCGATGACGCGTACCCGCACCTCGTTGGCGCCCAGGGGTGCGGCGATATCGAAATCGCCGGGCTTGAGCTTCCTGCCGAGCTTGACGGTGTTCTTCGCCGTCTTCGGATAGTCGTAGGCTGGAATGTCGATTTCGAGCTTGCCGCCCTTGGCCAGCCTGACGCCGCGGCCATAGACCTCGTCGATGGTCATTTCGGCGAGGTCGGAGACGATCAGCAGATCGGCGAGCCGTCCCGGCGCGATCGAGCCGATCTCGCGCTCCAGCCGGAAATGCTGGGCGGTGTTGAGCGTCGCCATCTGAATCGCCGTCACCGGCTTCAAGCCCTGGCTGATGGCGTGGCGCACGACCCGGTCCATATGGCCTTCGTGCACCAGCGTGCCGGAATGGCTGTCGTCGGTGCACAGGATGAAGTTGCGCGGGTCGAGCCCGCTCTCCGTCACCGCCTTGATCTGCGAGGCGACGTCATACCAGGCCGAGCCCAGCCGCAGCATTGCCTTCATGCCCTGGCGGACGCGGGCGATGGCGTCCTCGGCGCGCGTGCCTTCGTGATCGTCCTCGGGGCCGCCGGCGACATAGCCGTGGAACGGCAGGCCGAGATCGCGCGAGGCATAATGCCCGCCGACCGTCTTGCCGGCCCTCACCGTCGCGGCGATCTCGCCCGACATCACCGGATCGTTGGCGGCGACGCCGGGAAAATTCATCACCTCGCCGAGCCCGATGATGTTCTCCCAGCTCATCGCTTCGGCAACGTCGGCGACGGTCAGCTCGGCGCCGGCATGCTCCAGCCCCGGTGCCGAAGGCACGCAGGACGGCATCTGCACAAGCACGTTGACCGGCATGGCAACGGCCTCGTCATGCATCAGCCGCACGCCCGGCAGGCCGAGCACATTGGCGATCTCATGCGGATCGATGAACATTGAGGTGGTGCCGTGCGGGATCACCGCGCGGCAGAATTCCGTAACCGTCACCATGCCGCTCTCGACATGCATATGCGCGTCGCAAAGCCCCGGCACCAGATAGCGGCCGCCGGCATCGACCACCTTGGTGCCCTGGCCGATGGCATGGCCGGCGTTCGGGCCGCAATAGGCAAAGCGGCCGCCGGCAATGGCGATGTCGGTGCCGGCGATGATCTCGCCCGAATGGACGTTGACCCAGCGCCCGTTGCGGATGACGAGATCGGCGGGCTTGCGGCCCATGGCGACATCGACCAGATGCGTCGCCATCTCGGCCCAGGGTTTTGGTTTCGTCGCATTGGCGGTCTTCGGCATCAACAGGCTCCTCTTTGCCCGACTGTGCCAAGCCGCGAGGATTTTGACCAGCGGGGAAGTAAGCGCGGACGGCGAAGTTGCAGATCTCCCCCCTCGAGGGGGAGATGTCACCGAAGGCGACAGAGGGGGTCGGGACGTCCTGACGCGAACCTTTACCGCGAACAAAACAGGCTGGCGCTCGACGCGCGACGACCCCCTCTGGCCTGCCGGCCATCTTCCCCTCAAGGAGGGAGATCGATGCGCCATGGCTTTCGCCAATCGTCAAGGGCATTTTGTGCCGGCCGCAGCAACTTTGTTCTTGCTTTGTGCCGGCAGCTATGCTACTAACTTGGGTATGGTGCCAATTGGCTCCAACGACCCGTCCTCCCGAGGCGGGTTTTTTGTTATTGCGCCATTCATGGCAAATGGCCCAGGCGGAATACGATTCCGTTGCGGCCAATCAGCTTTCGTCTCGTTAGAGGATCCTTCTGAATCGACGGTCGCGGAGTTTGACGCACTCCATCGTTCGAGCCTTCGGCCGGTTCACTCAATTCGATCCCGAACTGTCACTTCTTGCTTGGATCGTCTGCCGGGTTGACGTAGGTGATCTTGAATGGCCCCTCGCCATGAACCTGGATGATCGTATCGCTTGTCGTCCAGGCGAAGTGATTCATTCCGGCCGGCGCGACGCCGAAGCCGCCAGCAGTCAGTTCGACACCTTTCGCCTCGTCGAGCTTATCGCCCATTCCAATATGGAAGTTGCCGGAAAGCACCGTTACGTATTCCGTGGTGGGATGATTATGTGCGGCAATTTTGTAGCCGGCGGGTGTCTTCAACCGCAGCACATAGGCGCCCTCCTTTGAGGGGTCTCCAGCGACAACAGCCATTTCCGCGCCAGCGGGAATGACAGCTGGAGCAGGACCCCATTTGATGTCTTTGGCGTTCATCGGCATCTCATCGGCAAACAGAGACGCCGTCCCAACAACCAGCAGTGCCAGGGCAGAGGCAAGCTTGAGCATGACAATCTCCCAATGTCTGTAGAGGACGGCGTCGAGTATCGGCGCGCCGATCCACTTGCCAATTGGAGTCTATCAGGGCAGAGCGCCCGAACGCATCCTGCGAACGGGGGACGCGCATTCGCGGTAGCCGCGGAAGCTGCCGCTAAAAACATTTCCAGGTGAAACGATTTTGTTTGTATCACTGTAGGTGATCGGCCTCGCTAGCTTCCAGTGCCAGATTTGTCGACGGCAGAAGACGGCTTGACGGCCCCTGCCCGGCATCTGAACAGGACTGGCCTGCGGACGTGGCGGAATTGGTAGACGCAAGGGACTTAAAATCCCGTTCTAGTCCGTTGCACCCTCGCAACTAACCCCTCAACGCTTGTAATTCCCCGGTTTGCGCCGGGGTTTGCATTTCATTTTAAACTCTCCACTCGTGCAGCGGATTTTGTGGGAAACCCGCCGTTGTGGGAAATCGTGTGGGAAAAGGAGAACAGACGTTCATGACCAAACCAATCCATATCAATCTGCAGGCCGGCACCGACGACGAGTTAGACAACTACGCCAAGGGTGGTTCCAGAAGAGGAAATCGAATTAAATCAGCACAATCCCTAGAGGTGCGTGAGGCGGTTTCTCAAGCACCAGCACATGACTGCCAAGAGGTGATGTGTGAGTGCTCTTAACCTTGAACCCCTCGTCAGAAAGCGTTTCGATGAATTCGCCATCCGTTCCAGGCGGAACGCGGGCAACAACGTTCGAGGTGCGCCTCACAATATTGGAAAGCACCCTTCGCGCCTTGCCCGGGCCGATGTTGCGCTGCATGTGCTGATAGACGGCCAGCAGCAGGACGATATCGTATTTCGGTAAGAGGATATTGCCGAGGCGCCGGCTGCCAAGATTCAGGCGATCGAACCGGGCATGCACCGGGGAGCCACTCAACAACATCTTTGCAGTCTCGATATGCGGCTTGGCAACGTCGATCCCGTGGATCGAGCTGGGTTTCAGCTTGGATATCTCATAGGCGACAACACCCATATTGCAGCCAACATCGAGAATGGATTTCCCAGCATAGTCGATCTCCAATGAGAATATCCCGTCCAGTCTATCCTCCCATGTTCCTGCAAAACCTCTTTTGAACCTTGACCACCACAAATCATATACTCCTAATATTAGAGATCGCCGAACTATAGCGCTCGTTACCTTCTACTATTCATAAGTCGTGGCCAAGAAAAGCCTGCCCTCCACAAAAACACAGAAAAACATCATGGACACCACGTTCAAGGGCGCTGCGAGGCCCTTGCTGATCTCAACTTGCGGAAACTAGGCGCCCGCATTGGAGTAGGAGAGGACGGTGTTTAGGACATCGCCTTCAAAGCTTGTCCAGCCAACCCCATTACGCATCACGACCACGATCTCCCGGCAGTCGCCTGATGACTCAGAACCGCAAGGGCATCCACCGTCTGATGCAGCACAGCGACCTCTGCGACATCGGCAAGTGGGAGGTCATAGAGGTGTGGCGCAGCATCCGCGAACACATCCCAGGACTGTCCGACACCGTGGTCTACACAACGCGGCATACGTGCTGCTCGTGGCAGATCATCCGTGGCATCGACATCCGGCGCGTCCAAATCTGGATGGGTCAAAAGTCGATCCAGACCACCCTGAACTACGCCCACCTCGCACCCAATCACTTGCTCGACAACCTGACCGCCTCGAAGGTGGCGCGGCTCCGAGGCTCGTGGTAGTGAACGGCAAATCCTAAGCCGACCGTGTGGGAAAGCCATGTGGGAGACCGGTGGGATTTCCCCACAATGTGGGAAGTGGGCGTGGCGGAACTGGTATACGCAGCAGACTTAAAATCTGCCGGTGTTTCAAGCACTTACGGGTTCAAATCCCGTCGCCCACACCAAGCCTCGCAAGGGACTTAATATCCCTCGATCTCTGATCGTACGGGTTCGATTCCCGTCGTCCGCACCAGCAACATCGGCGCCATTGCGGCCTAAGCAAGAGCGTGAACTCGCCGCATACAGGCTGCCATATGCCATTTCTCGACCAGGAGCCGGCGAGCCGATGCGGGATCTGCGATATGCGTATTCCGGCGTCCGCGTGTTCGTTTGCCAGCTTCCAAAGCGCACTCAGGCAAGGGCGGCGGTATCGGTCACACGCATCATCGCCAGCAATTTCGATATGATTTTGTCACATCGGCTGCTATATGGTGGAAAAGGAGTCCGCCCATGCGAACCACCCAGCCGATAAGTATCACCCTCCCGCGCGACATGGCCGAGGCCGTAGCGCGCAAGGTCGAATCCGGCGCGTACGCCTCCGTCAGCGAAGTGCTGCGCGAGGGCGTGCGCGCGCTGCTCGACCGCGACGCCGCCGTTGAACGCTGGCTGCGCGAGGAAGTCGCCCAGAGCTACGACGAGTACAAGGCGAATCCGTCCGGCGCCATCCCTGCCGAGCAGGTCATGCTGCGTATCCGCGACCGCGCCGCCGCGCGGCGCGACGATGCCAATAAGGAATGACGCGCAGGGTTGTATTTTCCGCGCAAGCGGAGCACCGGTTGGATGCGCTGTATCGCTACATAGAGGAATATTCCTCCACAGCCCGTGCGGAATCGTTCGTTGGCGGGATCGTGGCCTATTGCATGGCTCACCCTCCGATCGGGTTCAGCTTCAAATGCTGGATCAGGATAATCGTTTTGGCGTCGATGATCCGACCATCGTGGATGCCGGCCAGCGCCTCGTCGAGCGGCATTTCCAAAACCTCGATGTCCTCGCCTTCGTCATGCGCGCCGCCGCCGTCGGAAATGCGGTCGGCGGGCGAGTAGCGGGCGACGAAAAACCAGAGCCGCTCAGTGACGCTGCCGGGGCTCATATAGGGTGAAAACAGCCGCTGCACGTCCTTCAGCCGATAGCCGAGCTCCTCCTCGGCCTCCTTGCGGATGCAGGTTTCGGAATCGTCTTCGTCGAGCAGACCGGCACAGGCCTCGATCAGCGGCTCCTTGTGGCCGGTTACGCAGGCCGGGTAGCGGAACTGCCGCACCAGAAGCACCGTCGAACGCTCCGGATCGAAAGGCAGGATCACCGCGCCGTCGCCGCGATCGTAGGTCTGGCGGGTGTGCGTTTCCCATTTGCCGTCGCGCCGGCGGTAGTCGAAGACGGTCTTTTTCAGAACCGCCCATTCGTCGGAAAGGACTTCCTCGGAGCGGATGCGAATGCGATCTTCCATGGTGGACTCCCTGCTGCCGCGGCAAGGCGTAGCCGCGAATGGCGGTTCGTGCAATCGGGTCAGCAATTGGTCCAGGCATGTTGATATTCAGGTGATGCCGGCCTGACCTGAATTTCAAACATGCCTGGTGCGCCGGTTCACCGTCTCGTGTCTGGCGCTGGCACAATCGGCTGCCTAAATAGCGGCAACCCTCTCCGGAGTTTTTTATGACCTCATCGCTTTTCCAGCCGATCACCCTCGACGGCCTGACCTTCCCCAACCGCATCGCGGTCGCGCCGATGTGCCAGTATTCGGCCGAGGACGGCTCGGCCAGCGATTGGCATCTCTATCACTGGATGAACCTGGCGATGTCCGGCGCCGGCATGGTCACCGTCGAGATGACCGATGTCGAACGGCGCGGCCGCATCTCGCATGGCTGTCTCGGCCTTTATTCCGAGGACAACGAGGCGGCCGCGCGACGCACGCTGGATGCAGCCAAGCGTGTCGCCGCACCGGGCACGAAATTCGGTACGCAGCTTGCCCATGCCGGGCGCAAGGCCTCCAACCGGAAACCCTGGGAGGGCGGCGGCCCGCTGCATGCCGATCAGGATCCGTGGCCGATCGTGTCGGCCTCGACCATCGCCTACGACACCGGCTGGCAGGTGCCGCGGGCGCTGGAGGATGACGAGATCCTGCAAATCATCGAACGCTTCGCAGAAGCGGCACGGCGGGCCGAGCGCGCCGGCTTCGACTTCATCGAGCTGCATGCCGCGCATGGCTATCTGATCTTCCAGTTCCTGTCGCCGCTGTCCAACCGGCGCACCGACCGCTGGGGCGGCTCGCTGGAAAACCGCATGCGTTTCGCCGTCGAGATCGCCAAGGCGGTGAAGAAGGCGGTGCCGAGACTGATGCTCGGGGCGCGTCTGTCGATCAAGGAATGGGTCGATGGCGGCTTCGAGGTCGAGGATGCGATCGAAGTGGCAAAAGCGCTGAAGGAAGCCGGCGTCGCCTATCTCTGCTGCTCGAGCGGCGGCAATTCACCGTTGCAGAAGCTGCCCTCCGGGCCCGGCTACCAGGTGCATCTGGCCGAAGCGGTGCGCAAGGCCGTCGGCATCCCGACGCGGGCCGTCGGCCTGATCGACGATCCGAAACAGGCCGAGGCGATCGTCGCCGACGGCCGCGCCGACATGGTGGCGCTGGCGCGCGCCTTTCTTGCCGATCCGCGCTGGGGCTGGCGCGCCGCGGCCACCTTCGGCGAAGAAATCCACCCGGCGCCGCAGCTTGCCCGCTCGGTGACGACGATGCAGCACTGGATGAAGGCGGCGAACTGACGGCGGGTTCGTCTCGCTGGACGGGCCAGCACAGCTTCGCATTGATCCTCTGCCGGTGTAGAGTGGCCGGGGGCCGCGGCTGGGCGCGGCGGGTTGGGGGAGCAGAGACATGTCGTTCAGGGGGATTTCCATTGCGGCCGCCGCCGCGGTTGTGGCCGGCCTGTCGTTCGCCTCATCGACGCCGGCCGGGGCTCAATATTGCGAAGGCACGGTGCACGGACTTTCCAGGCACTACAATCTAGCGACGGGAAGCGGCTTTCTCGCCGTTCGGGCCCGGCCGAACTCGTCGTCGCGCATGATCGGGCAATTGTTCAACGGCGACCAAACCGAGATCTTCGACCGCCGCGGAAACTGGTACAAGGTCGATTTCGGCGGCCGCACCGGCTGGGCGAATGCACGCTGGCTGCGCAACGACTGCGGCTATTGAGCTATTTTCGCCTGAGCTAAAAAGCAGTTGCAACCAAATCGGCCGCTCAGCGTTGGCGGCGATGATGGACAGCAAGCCATTTGAAAAGCCGGTCGTGGTCGAACTCGGCCATGTCGGCAAATATCGGCAGATCCGCAGCGCCCAGGAGGCGGCGGAGTGCTTGATGACGGTCTGGCCACTCAACCGCGGGCCGCGTCATCGTGATGCCCTCGACACTTGCCTAAAAGTGCTGGAAGGTTATCGTTCGACGGCGGATGCGCGCCGGGCACTGATCGAAGCCGCCAGGGAATCGGACGTGCTGGTCGCAGACGACAGGCTGCCAGACGACAGACTGGCCGACGACAGGCTGCATTGAGGCAACGGGCTTTCAACCGGAGGGTTTCATGGCGAAACTGACCTACAAGATCGTCGAGCATGACGGAGGCTGGGCTTACAAGGTCGGCTCGACATTCTCCGAAACGTTCCCCACCCATCAGGACGCCTTGCGCGCCGCCGAGATCGCTTCCGCCGAACAGCAGGTCGCCGGCAACACCGATGGCATCCAGTACGAGGACGCCGACGGCAAATGGCACGACGAGCTCGCGGACGGCCGCGACCGGCCGCAGACCGAGGTTTCGGATTAGGGTGTGCCGATATCCCAGTGATGCCGGCGTGCTTTACAGGTCGGTTTGGTAGCGCTACCGTCTCACATCGCGCGTGACCGGGGAGGAGCCTGGGCGCTGTCGCGGGCCAGGCAGGAAAGCGGTTTCCTTCGAAGTCGTTGCAGGAATCAATCGGGAGGAGATCGATGGCGTCTGTCGCAATCGGCGATGTCTACAAATCATTTGGGACCGTCGAGGTCCTGCACGGGGTCAGCGTCGATATAAACGACGGCGAGTTCGTCACGCTGGTCGGTCCTTCGGGTTGCGGAAAGTCGACCCTTCTCAGGATGATCGCCGGCCTGGAAAAGATCTCGCGCGGCCAAATCGCGATCGGCAAACGTGTCGTCAATAACGTTGCGCCAAAGGAGCGCGACGTCGCCATGGTCTTCCAGAACTATGCGCTCTACCCGCATATGACGGTCGCCGAGAACATGGCGTTCTCGCTGATGCTCAAGGGCGTTCCCAAGACGGAGAGCGATGCCGGCGTGCGGCGCGCGGCCGAAATCCTGGGACTGGTGCCGCTGCTCGACCGCTATCCGCGCCAGCTTTCCGGCGGGCAGCGCCAGCGCGTTGCCATGGGCCGGGCGATCGTGCGCGACCCGCAGGTTTTCCTGTTCGACGAGCCGCTATCCAATCTCGATGCCAAGCTCCGGGTGCAGATGCGCGCCGAGATCAAGGAACTGCACCAGCGCCTGAAGACGACGACGGTCTACGTCACCCACGACCAGATCGAGGCGATGACAATGGCCGACAAGATCGTCGTCATGCATGACGGCATCGTCGAGCAGATCGGGCCGCCGCTCGAACTCTACGACCGGCCGAACAATCTTTTTGTCGCCAGCTTCATCGGCTCGCCCGCCATGAACATGCTCAGGGGCGAGATCGTAAGCGACGGCTCGCCGTCATTTCGCGGCGCCGGAGGGATTTCGGTCCCGTTGGCCTCGGCACTTTCCATCGGCAATGGTGAGCCGGTCGTGCTGGGGATACGGCCCGAGCATTTACGGCTATCCGACCATCAGGGCATCCCGGTCACCGTCGTGGTGGTCGAGCCGACAGGGTCCGAAGTGCAGCTCATCGGCCGCACCGCCGGCGGCGAGGAGATCGTCGCAAATTTCCGCGAACGCCATTCCTTCACGCCAGGCGAAACCATCCGGCTTACGGCCGAGCCTGGCCTCATCCATCTCTTTCACGGCAAAACCGGACAGCGGTTCGAAACACCCATCGAGCAGTAGGACGGCAATGACAATAAGCAGGAGGAAGCGAGCATGAAATTCACCAGACGCGACGTGATCCGCACCACCGCCGGTGCGGCGGCGGGAGCCTTGGGAAGCCGGCTCATCGGCTCTCCCGCCTTTGCCCAGGAGGGGTTGAAATACAAGCCCGAGGACGGCGCCAAGCTCAGGCTGTTGCGCTGGTCGCCTTTCGTGAAGGGCGACGAGGACCAATGGCTGGCCAACACCAAGCGCTTCACCGAAGCGACCGGTGTCGAGGTTCGCGTCGACAAGGAAAGCTGGGAGGACATCCGCCCCAAGGCGGCGGTCGCCGCCAATGTCGGCTCCGGCCCGGATCTCATGTTGGTCTGGTTCGACGACCCGCATCAATATCCCGACAAGCTGCACGACGTGACGGAATTGGGTGAATATCTCGGCTCGAAATATGGCGGCTGGTACGACGGACCGCACCAGTATGCGACGCGGGAGGGCAAATTCCTCGGCCTGCCTCTCGCCACCATCGGCAATGCCATCGTCTACCGCGAGAGCTGGGTGAAAGAAGCGGGTTTTTCGGAGTTTCCCAAGGACACTCAAGGCTTGCTCGAACTTTGCAAGGCACTGCAGGCGAAGGGACATCCGGCCGGCTTCACGCACGGCCACGGCGTCGGCGACGGCAACAACTACGCTCACTGGCTGCTGTGGAGCCACGGCGGCCAGATGGTCGACGAGAGCGGAAAGGTAACGATCAACAGCCTGGAGACGCTCAAGGCGATCGAATACGCGCAGCAACTCTACAAGACCTTCATTCCCGGCACCGAAAGCTGGCTCGACGTCAACAACAACCGCGCCTTCCTGGCCGGCGAAGTCAGTGTCATCGCCAATGGGATTTCCGCGTACAACACGGCCAAGATCAACAAGGACAATGATCCGAAGCTGGCTGAAATAGCCAAGGACATTCGCACCACCAACCTGCCGATCGGCCCGGTCGGGAAATCCGTCGAGCTGTTCCAGGTGGACGTCGTCGGCAGGCTATTGCTGCCAGACGCTCAAAGCCTTCGACAACAACCCGGTGTGGACGGCCGATCCGAACAATGCCGCCTACGCCAAGGCCTCGGCGACGCTGCGGCCCAACGGCTATGCCGGCCCGCTTGGCTATGCCTCGGCAGCGACCATGGCCGACTATGTGCTGGTCGACATGTTCGCCAAGGCGGTGACAGGCCAGGCGACACCGCAAGAAGCGATGGAAGAAGCCGAGAAGCGCGCAAACCGCTACTATCGCGTTTGAGCCGGGTTCAGCCGGGCAGCCATGCTGCCCGGCTTCGAATCGCGCATGGCCGCCCGCCGTTCAATGAGACCTTAGAGGAGCCGACCCATGGCCGTGACCTCCACTGCCGCTCAGCCACGCCGGTCGGCGCTGTCGCGCATTATGACGTTCGTGTCCGAAAGTCATAACGCGCTTGGCTTCGGCTTCATGCTGCCGGCGGCGGCGCTGCTACTGGTCTTCCTGACCTATCCGCTCGGGCTCGGCGTCTGGCTCGGCTTCACCGATGCCCGCATCGGCCGCCCCGGCATCTTCATCGGTATCGAGAACTACGAATATCTGTGGGATGACGCCGTCTTCTGGCTCTCGGTCTTCAACACCTTGCTCTACACGATCAGCGCCTCGGTCCTGAAGTTTGCGCTCGGCCTGTGGCTGGCGCTTATCCTCAACCAGAACCTGCCGTTCAAGTCGTTCTTCCGCGCGATCGTCCTGCTGCCCTGGGTGGTGCCGACGGTGCTGTCGGCGATCGCCTTCTGGTGGATCTACGATTCGCAATTCTCGATCCTGTCCTGGGCGCTTATGGAAATGGGCCTGATCGACCATCGCATCAACTTCCTCGGCGATCCCGAGAATGCGCGGGCTTCGGTCATCGCCGCCAATGTCTGGCGCGGCATTCCTTTCGTGGCGATCACGCTGCTTGCCGGCCTGCAGACGATTCCGCAGTCGCTCTACGAGGCCGCCACGCTCGACGGCGCCAGCCGCTGGCAATTGTTCCGCTATGTGACGCTGCCGCTGCTGACGCCGATCATCGCCATCACCATGACGTTTTCGGTGCTGTTCACCTTCACCGACTTCCAGCTGATTTATGTGCTGACGCGCGGCGGGCCGGTGAACGCCACGCATCTGATGGCGACGCTGTCGTTCCAGCGCGGCATTTCCGGAGGCCAGCTTGGCGAAGGCGCCGCGATCGCAGTTGCCATGATCCCGTTCCTGCTGGCGGCGATCCTGTTCAGCTATTTTGGCCTGCAGCGTCGCAAATGGCAGCAGGGCGGCGGAGATTGACATGACCGCGATCGAAACGAGCAAACGCCCGGAACTCGACGAAGGCGGCATGGGCTACCTGCAGAGTTTGCCGCGGCGCGTGGTGACGGTCTACCTGCCGTTGCTGATCTTCGTCATCGTGCTGTTGTTTCCGTTCTACTGGATGACGATCACGGCGGTTAAGCCCAACCTCGAGATGACCGACTACGCCAATTTCAATCCGTTCTGGGTGGTGCATCCGACGCTCGAGCATATCCGCTACCTGCTCTTCGAGACGTCTTATCCGGGCTGGCTGCTCAACACGATCATCATCTCGACCGCCGCCACGTTCCTGTCGCTGCTGGCTGCCGTGTTCGCTGCCTATGCGATCGAACGCTTGAGGTTCTCCGGGGCGCGGCAGGTCGGCCTCGCGGTGTTCCTCGCCTATCTCGTGCCGCCGTCGATCCTTTTCATTCCGCTGTCTGTGATGGTGTTCAACCTTGGACTTTACGACACGCCGTTCGCGCTCATCCTCACCTATCCGACCTTCCTGATCCCGTTCTGCACATGGCTGCTGATGGGTTATTTCCGCTCGATCCCGTTCGAGCTGGAAGAATGCGCGCTGATCGACGGGGCGAGCCGTTGGCAGATCCTCACCAAGATCGTGCTGCCGCTATCGGTGCCGGGCCTGATTTCCGCCGGCATCTTCGCATTCACGCTGTCATGGAACGAGTTCATCTACGCCTTGACCTTCATCCAGTCGTCCGAAAACAAGACTGTGCCGGTCGGCGTGCTCACCGAGCTGGTGCGCTCGGACGTCTATGAATGGGGGGCGCTGATGGCGGGAGCGCTGATCGGCTCGCTGCCGGTCGTGGTGCTCTATTCGTTCTTTGTCGAGCACTATGTTTCCTCGATGACCGGAGCCGTGAAGGAATAGCCAGCATCGTGATTGGGTTCGGAGGTATTCCCGGCGGCCGGGATGCCCGGGGCGGGCACCCTGCCGGCCGAGACCGCGTTCCGGAAGGGTGTCAGCTGCCGGTGTCGGACTTCGGCGCAAATGCGCGGTCGGCAATGCGTTCGATGAAAGCGACGACCCGTTCCGGCTCGACGAATTGCGGCATGTGGCCAAGCCCCTCGACAGCCTCGAAATCGAGCCCCCTGATCTTTTCCACCACCGGCCAGCCTTGAATATCGATGCCCAGCACGAGATCGGAAGCACCAAACAGAATGCCGGCCGGCATGGTGATCTCACCATAGCGTGGCTCGATGCGGCCAAGGTCGTGCTCAATGGCCACGACATCGGTCGACGTTGCATAGAAATGGGTTGGCCTCAGCCCGCACCAGCCGCCGCCCTCGACCATATAGTCGGCCGGCGCCGTCTGCGGCGGGAAGATGAAGGCAAGCGTCGCTTCGGCATATTTGAGAGCCGCCGGGATCGCCACCGTATGAGCCATGATCCGGCGCCGCAGCGGCGACTTGATGTACAGCGGGCCGAACTTCTGGCGCGCGTCCGGCTCCAGATGGGTCAGCGGTGCCAGCAAGGCGATGCCGGAAATCGCCGTGGGATGCTCGATAGCCAGCGTCAGCGCGATGGCGCCACCCAGCGAATGACCGACGACCAGAGGCCTTTCCAGCCCAAGCGCGTCGATAAAATGCCGCACGATCTCGGCCTGCTCGGGCAGCCGTCCGCTGGCGCCCCTGGCCCGCACCGAATAGCCGGAGCCCGGACGGTCGAGCGCGATCAGCCGATAGTTCGGGCCGAACCGTCCGAACAGCGTGTGGCCGAATTGATGAAGCTGCGCGCCGAGGCCGTGCAGGAAGACGATCGGCCGCCCCTCGCCCGTCTCGACATAATGGATGCGGTTGCCGTCGATCTCGATGAATTTGCCACTGGCCGGCACCAGCCTTTCGGCCTTCGCCGCGATCCGCAGCGTCGCCAGCATCGGGTAGGCTGCCACGACGAGCGCCAGCAGAAACAGCGCGCCGGGTAGCCATAGCAGAATCGATGCCGGCATGTCTTGCTCAGGGCTCCAAACCGGCACGCAGCATCACCCGCCGACGGGTGCACTGCAAGGGAGGTGGCACAGGTAGATCCGTCGTTTGGCGGCATTGCCGCCGGCCGTTTGCCGCGCTATCTCAGGCGACCCGTTTGCCGGAGCCAGTCATGACCGAAATCGTCACCGCCGCCATGCTCGTCATCGGCGACGAGATTCTGTCCGGCCGCACCAAGGACAAGAACATCGGCCACCTCGCCGACATCATGACGGCGATCGGCATCGACCTGAAGGAAGTGCGCATCGTTGCGGACGAGGAAGACGAGATCGTCGCTGCGGTGAATGCGCTGCGCACCCGCTATAATTATGTCTTCACCACCGGCGGCATCGGCCCGACGCATGACGACATCACCGCCGATTCGGTTGCCAAGGCCTTTGGCGTGCCATGCGAATACGACGCCAAGGCCTACGCCCTGCTGGAGGCAAGCTACGCCGCCCGCGGCATCGAATACACCGAAGCGCGCAAGCGCATGGCGCGGATGCCGCGCGGGGCAGACCACATCGATAATCCAGTATCGGTTGCGCCGGGCTTTCGCATCGGCAACGTCCATGTCATGGCCGGCGTGCCGGCGATTTTCCAGGCGATGCTCGACAATGTCGTGCCGACATTGCGGGCCGGCACCAAAATGCTGTCGGCAACCGTGGAATGCCCGTTCGGCGAAGGCCTGATCGGCGGGCCGCTGGGCGACATCCAGAAGGCGAATCCGGACACGATCATCGGCTCCTACCCGAAGTATGGCGACGGCAAGTTCTGGACGGAACTGGTGGTGCGCGCCCGCAGCCAGCAGGCGCTGGACTCCGCACGCGCCGACGTAGAGGCTATGGTGGCGGGCTTGATCAAGGCAAGCCGAGTGGGCTGATCGGCCGGCCTGACGGAACCAGCATCGCGCAGTGACGTTTGTCACGGATGGGATCGCCGTAAGAAGTGAGGGACTGCCATGCGCTTCAAGACCATCGTCGCCATACTACAGAACGAACAGGATGCCGAGCGCGTCCTCGACTGCGCGATCCCGCTGGCCGGCCGGTTCCAGAGCCATCTGATCGGCATCCATGCCGAGGCGCTGCCCGTGCCCTACACCTCGGCTACCGGCTTTCCGGACACCGAGTTCCTGCAGGTTTCCGCCGATATGAACCGGGAGCGCGCCGAGAAGTTGCAGGCCGCCTTTCACAGGCGCATCGAGGATTCCGGCCTGTCGTTCGAGTGGCGCAGTCTCGAGAGTTTTTCCGGCGACAGTGCGCTGACCGGCATCTCGACCGTTCGCACCGCGGACCTGATCATCGCCGCGCAGCGCGAATCGGGCAGCGATCCGAGCGCCGACGTCGACACGCTGGTCTACGATGCCGGCCGGCCGGTGCTGGTGGTGCCGCATTCGGGTCCGCTGGTGACCAGCTTCAAGCACGTGCTGCTCGCCTGGAACGGCAGCAAGGAAGCCGCGCGCGCGGCCTTCGATGCCCTGCCCTTCATCATCGAGGCCGAAAAGACGGACATCGTCGTCATCGACCCGCCCGATACGCTCGACGAGGCGCCGGAAACAGCCGGCGCAGAGATCGCCGCCTCGCTGTCCAGGCATGGCGCGACCGTCAGCGTCTCGGTGCTGAGGTCCGGCGGCGCTTCCGTTGACGACATCATCCAGACCAGGGTCGCCGAATCGGGTGCGGACCTGCTCGTGCTCGGCGCCTACAGCCATTCCTGGCTGCGCCAGCTGCTGTTCGGCGGGGTGACGCGAACGGTGCTGCGCACCGCCCCGGTGGCGGCTTTCCTGTCGCGGTAGGTTCACAGGGATAGCTGGCAGGACAATAGCTTTGCCGCGCCCTTGCCAAGGCCAAGCCTTTCCAGTTAATTCCGCGCGCATTCCATAGTGTCTGCGCGCGATGCGCGCTTTGCGGAGTGCGCGAAAGATGTCCCTGCCCGAAAAAGCCTTCCCGGTCTCCTGGGACCAGTTCCACCGCGATGCGCGCGCGCTCGCCTGGCGGCTTGCCGGCGCCAACAAGGGGCAATGGAAGGCGATCGTCTGCATCACGCGCGGCGGCCTGGTTCCGGCGGCTATCATTTCGCGCGAACTTGGCATCCGCATCATCGAGACGGTCTGCGTCGCCTCCTACCACGATTATACCAGCCAGGGGCAATTGCAGGTGCTGAAGGAGGTCACGCCGGCGCTGCTCGCCGATGACGGGGCCGGCGTGCTGATCATCGACGACCTCACCGACACCGGCAAGACGGCGGGCATCGTGCGCGCGATGATGCCTAAGGCGCATTTCGCCACCGTCTATGCCAAGCCGAAAGGCAGGCCGATGGTGGACACTTTCGTTACCGAGGTCAGCCAGGACACCTGGATCTATTTCCCCTGGGACATGGGCTTCACCTACCAGAAGCCGATCGCCGACGATCACGCCGGCTGATTCGCGGCAACGCCGCTTGATGCACCGAGTCCGCCCAGGGGACCTCCGCACACCGATAAAGGCGTGGCGCGACGCTGCTGCAGTCGCGCCATTAGGCTGAGATCGGCGCAGATTGACGGAATCTGGCCGATCCGTGAAACATTTTTTACTTTCATTGCTTATAATTAGCCGTAAGATTCGTGAGACGGCAAATGATTCTGGAAGCTGGGGCAAGCTTCTCCGATGTTGACGAGGCCAACGACGCACAACCACAAGGCCGAAAGGGTCCGGCGACTCTTCGGCGCGGTGCCGTACCGCCTTCAGGTTGCAGCGTTGCCTTGGCGCGATAGCGGCGACGGCGTGGAAATCATGCTGATCACCAGCCGCGATACCGGCCGTTGGGTGCTTCCCAAGGGCTGGCCGGAAGCGAAGGAGCCGCTTTGCGAAGCGGCGGCACGCGAAGCCGGCGAGGAGGCCGGCCTGAGCGGCACAATCTCGCATCACGAGGCCGGCCGCTATTTCTATGCCAAGCTGCTGGCTACCGGCGAGGAAGTGCCGTGCGAGGTCCTGGTGTTCCCGCTGCAGGTCGACAAGGTCGCCGACCGGTGGAAGGAAAAGCGGGCACGCAGCCGCAAATGGGTCAGCGCCGCCGAGGCTGTGCGCATGGTCAACGAACCCGACCTCAGCCAGATCATCGCCCATTTCTGCGCGGATCCGCATCGGTTCTCCTGAGTCTCAGTCGCGCATAGCCTATCGCTCAGGTGCTATGAACGTCGTTGCCGAAGCGCCTCCACCCAAAGCCGACCCTTCCTTGCGCTCCTCTTCTATCCCCGTTATCCACATGTGTGACACACAAGATGTGGGGGTCATAAAAGCTACGCAAACGAATCCTTGACGCCGCAAAACGAGTCGCCTTTTATAGGCCATGCGCTCTTGTTGAGAGTGCGACCGGAAAAGTTTCGAGGCCGGTCTTTTTCCCGGAATATGTGCGTTTTGAGCCGCATTCCCGCCTGTTTACGAGGCCGGCGAAGGCGTGGGATTTTGAAGCCTTGGGGGGCGAAAGGGGAGGATTGTCGGACTTGAATAAATTGTCTGTTAATACTATATTTAGTGTTTGCAGGTAGGTTCGACGCTAGATAATGTGAAGCTCCCTCGACCGAGGGCGTTACAAAAAGTTTTCAGTTTTGAGGGACCACAGGGTCCGTGAGCGCGTTGGACAGCGGCCTCGCAAGAGGTTCGACCGGCACGGCGGCGGAGACTGTGACGATGAGAGCCGGCGGTTTTCGAACGCCGGCAGATGGCGGACATGCGCGTTTCCTCAAGAGGGCAGAAATCCTCGGGGAAAAGCGCTATATGTAGACAAAAGGGACCGGACCAATGCGCATCGAGCGTCGTTTCACCAAGCCAGGACAATCTGCCTATGCGGAGATCGAATTCCGCAAGGCGCTTTCCGAGATCAAGAATCCGGATGGGTCGGTGGTGTTCCGCTTGGACAACATCGACGTGCCGGCTCAGTTCTCCCAGGTTGCCGCCGATATCCTGGCGCAGAAATATTTCCGCAAGGCTGGCGTCCCGGCACGGCTGAAGAAGGTCGAAGAGACGCAAGTCCCCTCCTTCCTGTGGCGCTCCGTCGCCGACGAGGCTGAACTGGCCAAGCTGCCGGAAGCCGAGCGCTACGGTTCCGAGACCGACGCCCGCCAGGTCTTCGACCGGCTTGCCGGTACCTGGACCTATTGGGGCTGGAAGGGCGGCTACTTCAAGTCGGAGGAAGACGCGCGCGCCTTCCGCGACGAGCTCGCCTATATGCTGGCCACCCAGCGCGTCGCGCCGAACTCGCCGCAATGGTTCAACACTGGCCTGCACTGGGCCTATGGCATCGACGGTCCGAGCCAGGGCCATTTCTATGTCGACCCGTTCACCGGCAAGCTGACCAAGTCGAAGTCTTCCTACGAGCATCCGCAGCCGCATGCCTGCTTCATCCAGGGCGTGCAGGACGACCTCGTCAATGAAGGCGGCATCATGGACCTGTGGGTGCGTGAGGCGCGCCTGTTCAAATACGGTTCCGGCACCGGCTCCAACTTCTCGTTCCTGCGCGGTGAAGGCGAAAAGCTGTCGGGCGGCGGCCGCTCGTCGGGGCTGATGAGTTTCCTCAAGATCGGCGACCGCGCGGCGGGCGCCATCAAGTCGGGCGGCACCACGCGTCGCGCCGCGAAAATGGTCATCGTCGACGCTGATCATCCCGATATCGAGGAATTCATCGACTGGAAGGTCAATGAGGAGCAGAAGGTCGCCTCGCTGGTTACCGGCTCGAAGATCGTCAAGAAGCATCTCGAAGCGATCATGAAGGCCTGCATCAACTGCGAAGGCAATGGCGACGACTGCTTCGACCCGGCGGTCAACACCGCGCTGAAGCGCGAGATCAAGGCGGCCAAGAAGGACGCGGTGCCGGAGAACTACATCTACCGCGTCATCCAGTTCGCCAGGCAGGGCTACACCTCGATGTCGTTCAAGACCTACGACACCGACTGGGATTCGGATGCCTATCTCACGGTTTCCGGCCAGAACTCCAACAATTCGGTGTCGCTGAAGGACGATTTCCTGCGCGCCGTCGAGCAGGACGGCGACTGGCATCTCACCGCCCGCAAGGACGGCAAGGTGCTGAAGACGCTGAAGGCGCGCGATCTCTGGGAAAAGATCGGCTATGCCGCCTGGGCGTCGGCCGATCCGGGCCTGCATTTCAACACGACGATGAACGACTGGCACACCTGCGCCTCGGCCGGTGCGATCCGGGCGTCCAACCCGTGCTCGGAATACATGTTCCTCGACGACACCGCCTGCAATCTGGCCTCGATCAACCTTCTGCCCTACCGCAACGCCGACGGAACCATCGACATATCAGCCTACGAGCACACGGTTCGGCTGTGGACCATGGTGCTGGAAATCTCCGTCATGATGGCGCAGTTCCCGTCGAAGGAGATCGCCAAGCTTTCCTACGAATACCGCACGCTCGGCCTCGGCTACGCCAATATCGGCGGCCTGCTGATGACCTCGGGCATTCCCTATGATTCCGACGAGGGCCGCGCCATCTGCGCCGCCCTCACCGCGATCATGACCGGCACCGCCTATGCCACTTCGGCCGAAATGGCCGCCGAGCTCGGCGCCTTCCCCGACTACGACCGCAACGCGCAGAACATGCTGCGCGTCATGCGCAATCACCGCCGCGCGGCGTATGGCGAAAGGGACGGCTACGAGAAGCTCGCCGTCAATCCGGTGCCGCTGGTCGCCTCGGATCTCAGGCAGCAGGAGCTTGCCGAACGTGCCAAGGCCGCCTGGGACCGCGCCATCGAGCTCGGCGAGGAGCATGGCTACCGCAACGCGCAGGCAACGGTGATCGCCCCGACCGGCACGATCGGCCTGGTGATGGATTGCGATACCACCGGCATCGAGCCCGACTTCGCGCTGGTAAAATTCAAGAAGCTCGCCGGTGGCGGCTATTTCAAGATCATCAACCGCGCCGTGCCGGAAGCGTTGCGCACGCTCGGCTATTCCGAGAGCCAGATCGCCGAGATCGAGGCCTATGCGGTCGGCCACGGCAATCTCAACCAGGCGCCGGGCATCAATCCTGGCTCGCTCAAGGCAAAAGGCTTTACCGACGAAAAGATCGCCGCGCTCAATGCGGCATTGAAGTCGGCCTTCGATATCAAGTTCGTCTTCAACCAGTGGACGCTGGGCTCTGACTGGGTGAAGGAGACGTTCGGCTTCACCGACGAGCAGCTCAACGATTTCTCATTCGAGATGCTGCCGGCGCTTGGTTTTTCGAAGAAAGATATCGAGGCCGCCAACATCCATGTCTGCGGGGCGATGACGCTGGAAGGCGCGCCGTTCCTGAAGGCCGAACACCTGCCGGTGTTCGACTGCGCCAGCCCGTGCGGCAAGATCGGCAAGCGTTCGCTGTCGATCAACAGCCACATCATGATGATGGCGGCGGCGCAGCCCTTCATCTCCGGCGCCATTTCCAAGACCATCAACATGCCGAACGACGCGACGGTGGAAGACGCCAAAGGCGCCTACATGCTGTCGTGGAAGCTGGCGCTGAAGGCTAACGCGCTCTATCGCGACGGCTCGAAGCTGTCGCAGCCGCTCAATGCCTCGCTGCTCGCCGACGTCGAAGACGACGAGGACGAAGCCATCGAGCAGCTGATCGCGGCGCCGGCCGCACAGCGCGCCGTTCAGGTGACCGAGAAGATCGTCGAGCGCGTCGTCGAGCGTCTCTACCGTGACCGCGAGAAGCTGCCGAACCGCCGCAAGGGCTATACCCAGAAGGCGGTCGTCGGCGGCCACAAGGTCTATCTGCGCACTGGCGAGTTTGATGACGGTCGTATCGGCGAGATCTTCATCGACATGCACAAGGAAGGTGCGGCCTTCCGGGCGATGATGAACAACTTCGCCATCGCCATCTCGCTCGGCCTGCAATATGGCGTGCCGCTCGAGGAATTCGTCGAGGCCTTCACCTTCACCAAATTCGAGCCGGCTGGCATGGTGCAAGGCAACGACGCGATCAAGAACGCCACGTCGATCCTCGACTATGTCTTCCGCGAACTCGCCGTCTCCTATCTCGGCCGCCACGACCTGGCCCATGTCGACCAGTCGGACTTCGACAAGACTGCGCTCGGGCGCGGCATCAACGAAGGCAAGGCAACGCCCTTCTCCAAGGGCCTGACCCGCGGCGCCTCGCCGGTCAAGCTGGTGTCGGGCGCCGAGCCGAAAGGCTTTGCGGGTTCCGGCTCCGGAACTCCAGCCCGTACCGCCCCGACCGCCTTCTCCGGCTCCAACGTGCTGACGCTGAAGCCGGCCAGCGACGAAGCCATCGCCTACAAGCGCGACTACGAGGAGCGCGCCAGGGAACTGGTCGAGGACATCGTCTACGCGGAAGCCTCCGACCCGACGGAGCTGTTCACCGACGAGGCCGCGAAAGAAGCAGCCGAAGCCAAAGCGCTCGCCGCCAACCGGCGCCAGCAATCATTGATGCAGGGCTACACCGGCAACGAATGCTCGGAATGCCACAATTTCACGATGGTGCGGAACGGGACTTGCGAGAAGTGCGATACGTGCGGGGCCACGAGCGGGTGTAGCTGAGGTATGGCTAGCGTGTTTAGTTGGACGTGCCCTTATTGCGGGCACGTCCAAACGGTCACGGACAATAAATACTCTGTAGACAGAGCAGATGTCTCCGTTGAAAGCAAAAACTACCCTTCCTTGGCGGTGCAAATATCCGCAATAGGCTGTGCGAACCAGGAATGTGATCAGGTTCAAATAACAGCCACAGTTGGCCGATATTCGGCGCCGGCAAGCGGAGGCAGCTATGCGTTTAGAGACCCCATTTCAATCCATCAGCTTCGCCCTGAAAGTCAGGCGAAGCCGCAGCCAAAATACATTCCTAGGCCAATAGTAACAGACTACGAGGAAGCCTGTCGCATCAGAGACCTTAGTCCAAAAGCATCAGCAACGCTAGCGAGACGCTGCTTACAAGGTATGATTAGAGATTTTTGCGGCATAGCCAAAAGCCGTCTTGTAGATGAAATAAATACACTACGGGATTCTGCGACGGGTGGGACGGCCCCACAAGGTGTTTCAATTGATAGCATCGATGCAATCGACGGGTTGCGTAAGATTGGCAATATCGGCGCGCACATGGAGAAAGACATCGACGTGATTGTCGATGTCGACCCAAACGAGGCACAAGCCTTGATTGAGTTGATAGAGAGCCTTTTCGAAGAATGGTACGTAGCTCGAGACAAACGTCAACGACGTTTCGCGCGAGTTGCTGAGGTTGCAACTCAAAAAAATGAAGCCAAAACCCCGAAACCTGACAAGGGTGGCGAAACTGAAGCAATAGAGCGAAGCGAGGCCGGATGAAGGGTGTTCCAGCTTGGCACCCTCGGCATTCCGTCCAACAACCCTCAACCATCGCAGCGCTGCGCGCCGATCCACCTTTCCCACAAGGGGAGAAGGGAAGACCGCTCCTCACCCTACTCTGCGTCGACCAATTCCTATCCTCCGCCAGCTCAAGCCCGCCAGGCGTTCTCGTCGCCGTGGAAGACGTTGAGGTCGATGCGGCCCCTCACCTTGCGACAGGCTGGGGTCGGACTATTGCGAGGACCATTTGCGGTCGAGATAAACCTTTGAGGAGGTGCGCCGCCACCGATTGCAACCAAAGGCAGTCATCGCCAACATAATCATGAAATCAAAGCCGGCCGCGTCACGGTGGCCGGCAAGCCGTCTGAAGAGGTTGCTCCAGGAACCCTGAACAGTATCCTCAAGCAGTCCGGTCTGAAGGAGTGATGACATGCGATACGCGGTGGTGATTGAAAAAGCCGGAAACAATTTTTCCGCTATGTGCCGGATCTGCCCGGCTGCATCGCCACCGGTGCGACGGTGCCTGAAGTGGAAACCGAAATTCGTGACGCAATACGCCTTCATATCGAAGGCCTGCGGGCCGATGGGCTGGATGTGCCCAAAGCTGTCAGCCTGGCGGAATATGTCGAGGCATAGAGCCGGGCTGTGGTGCTGCAGGGTTGCGGCGTCCCGCTTCGAGTGTCAGAGTCCCGCGATGGTGCGGAATGATTGATCACATAACGGTTGCAGTGAGCGATCTGCAGAAGTGCAAACTCTTCTACGAAAGAGCTTTTGGACCTTTGGGATATCGCCTTTCCTTTGGTAAGCAGGGGGTGTTTTGGGCTTTTGATGTCGGCAGCGGCAGCTTGTTCGAGATTCAACATTCGGACAGCAAACCACCGCTGACCCGTGTGCACGTCGCTTTCCGGGTAAATGGCAGGGCAGCGGTTGACGCGTTCTATCGAGCTGCCCTCGACGCAGGTGGCGCAGACAATGGTGTACCCGGCCCGCGTCCGGAATATGCAGAGAATTACTATGCCTGTTTTGTACTTGATCCCGATGGCTACAACATTGAAGCCATGCTCAATGAGCCAGTGAAGGAATGACGAGGGGCAATCCTCTCGTCGTCATCCTAGGGCGGAGCAGGAGCGAAGCGACGTCGCGGAGACCCTAGGATCCATGCCGTGCCTTCCGAGCAGCGCGGCAGTGCAGAAGGTGCGAAACGCCGGCGGGACAGCGCCCTGCCGGGCATTTCCCCCAGAGAGACCGGCTTCGCCAATCTTCGACGTCGTGAAAGGGCGCTGCCAATCTCGTGGATGGGAGCGAGGAGCGGAAGCCATTGCTTGGCTTTCCGAGCGACGAATGTCCGGCAGAGCAGAGGGGGCACCGGCACTCGTTCTGCATCGCTGCATTCTTAGGCGACCATCACGGCATGATGGGGTGGACGGCGCCCGACGGCATCGGATGTGCCAGAATGAGTTCGTTGAGATCTCAAACAAGGGAGCCGTCC
>NZ_JAMYUA010000065.1:0-23609 GCF_040322715.1 Mesorhizobium sp. M0106
TCATCCGCAAACCCACGCACCAAATGACGCGTCAGCGGCTTCGTTCAATCCCCTTCGATTCCGTCAAATCAGGAACCGCTCTAGCCGATACGCACGCGGCGCGTCACCTGGCCATTGCTCTCCCAGTATGTGTGTTTCTTGGCAATCAAGGGATCGTCCATCGCCGGTTGAATTTGTCCTGTGGTGCTGACCGCGCGCGAGGTCACCGTGTGTTCTCCAGGAGAGGGATTTGCCCAAGCCAGGGACCATATTTTCCAAGCGTGTTCGGCCTCCTCACTGTGGTCAATGGTCGCTGGTGTCCAAGGCCCTTGATCGATTTGCACTTCGACCCGGTCGATCGGCGCCCCCCAGGCTGCCCCAACGATGCGGTAATCTGAATCTTTCCGGGTAACCTTCGCAGGTGCGGACTTTATCAGCGCTCGGCCGACTGACGTCTCGGCCCATACGGTCTCGCCGTTGTGGTCCTCCTCCCGGATGGTGACATAGTCACGGGCCATCAGAAGGCTCATGAACCGCGTATCGCGAACCTCGATGCGCTTTAGCCACTTGACGTTGGCGATGCCGTACCAGCCTGGCGCGATGAGCCGTACCGGGAAGCCATTGGGCGCCGGCAAGGCGGCCCCGTTCATTTCATAGCAGAGGAGATTGTCGGGGTTCATCGCGTCGGCGAGCGACATGCTACGAGCGAAGTTCTGCTGCATCTTGACGTCGCGTATCGGGATCTCGCCTGTGTCGGTACCGAAAAAGACGACCTCGATGCCCTTCTCCAGAACGCCGGCTTCCTCGAGGATCGGGGCGAGCGGCGTCCCTGCCCAGCGAGCATTGCCGATGCCGCCGGTGAAAAAGGGAAACCCATGGTTGCCCGAGCATTCCACTGTGAAAACGACCTCCTGCCGCGGTCGCGCCCTGATGTCGGCGAGCGTTAACTCCAGGGGTTTCTTAACCAGGCCTCCGATCTCCATCGACCATGTCTTCTCGTCGATCGTTGGTCGGTTGAAATGCGAGATGCTGAAGAACTTGTCGTTTGGCGTTATCCAGCTATCCAAATCCTCCCAGACAAGCTGCTTTTGGATACCCGCCGGATCGGGATTTTCGGTCGGCTGATCCAGCCATGGAATAACTTCCTCGTTCGGCCGTGTTGGAAAAGCGTAAGCCCGGCGCGAGGTATAGAGAGCAGCAATTGCGGCAAGAGCCGCGCTTCCTTGAACAAGAAGTTCTCTGCGCTGAAAATCAGGCATGTTGTTTACCTCCCAGTTGATCCGGAACGGGCTGCAACGTGCCTTAGGCCGTAGCCTGATCACGGATAGGCGACACAATGTGAGGTCTGCCCACCCGGAAGTATCCGGGTAGGTCAGATAATCACCGACGCAAGTCAAGCATGTGAAGCGTTGCACGAAACGCTAGCTCGCGTTTCGCATGCTAAGAGTGCGCCTTTGAGAAGGAACTGTCCACAACTTGGACGGGACATGATGATGATTGCAGCATTCCATGCCGATTTCCGGTCCTGCCAAAATCGTTGCTGCTCTGATCGCTGCCGAACGCCCGCTTCTGGGTCATTTCGGGACCCTCGCGGGTTCTCGTCGAACCGGTGTTTCCTGCCGGCCCGTGGGTTGGCCGTGCGGCCGGCACCGCCCTGATCGCTTGGGGCGGCGCAACGCTTTTGGTCTGACGACCAGGGCCGCCTCGAATGTCGCATTTGCAGGAGGAGGGCGGGCCCGGGCGGCACATCAAACCAGTCTGCATTACGAGGTGGCCAGCAACCCAGGCCGCCTGGCTCGGGCGCGGCAGATCATTCACACGTGAACCATTCGCCAACCGAGCGGGGACACCCTAGTTGGTGGTGACTTGCGTCACCGCCACGCCGGTTATCCTGCCGTTCCCGGCTGTGTAGGTGAGCGTCTGCGTGACCGTGGCGTCCTTCTGGTCGGGAGACGAAGCAGGATAAGAGGCGGCGAAGCCGAAATGGCCGTAACGATCGGGCTTGGCGGCGCCAAATTTCGCGGCCACGTCGCTCAGCGGCGCTCCGACGCCGGGCGTATCGAGTTCAATAGCTGTCAGGCTGGCAGGCGCGCCGGCGCATCCTTCCGGCACCTTGCCTTCCGGGTTCGGCTGCAGGGCGACGGACAGGACACCGTGGTCGGAGCCACCCATCTCGCCGGATACGAACCAGAAGATCGACGGCGATCCGCCAGCGTCGGGGCCGGCATAGCAAAGCCAGTGGCGTGAATCTCCGGCGTCACCTTCATCGTGCATCGCTCCGCCGAAGGCTTTTTCGACATCGGCAAGCGTGGTTTCCTCAAGCTTTATCTCCAGCGGCCCGGCCTTGACCTGCTTGAACAGCGGGCTGGCCAGCGGCGAGTTGATATCGCCCAGGGATGGAATCGCCCGGTCCGGGTTGAGCGGCTTGGCCAGCGTCGTTGCATTGGTCACCAATCCGGCAACGATGAGTGCGAAATATCCGGCGTTCTGTCCCATGCCGATCTCCTGTCGTTCGAAGTGAGGGCGGAAGCATTTGCGAGCGGGTGCTACCCTGTCTGGCTGATACCCAAACCGGTGCACGACCAACTGGTCCCAAGATAAATTCACAACGGCGCAGCCTTCAACGTCATTCCGGCGACTTGGCAACCAAAGTGCAATCGAGGCTCACAATTCCTTTTCGGCCAGCTCGCGAAACGCGTCGGGAACCGACCGCTGTAGCTCGAGCGCGACCGAGGCGTAGCCGACCGCCTCCCAGCCGAAGCGGTCGCGGATCTTGTCGACGGCGCGATCCGCGGTCCAGCGCGCCGCGCCCTTGCTGGTGCCGGGGCGGCGGCGATCGTCGTCGAGCCCGAGCGGCAGTTCCAGTTGCAGGCCGGCATGCTGCTCCAGATGCGATACGGCGATCGCCAGCAGCGAGATTGTCTTTTCGTGCGGATGGTCGATGAGCACCTTGCGCACCAGCGCCTCGGCGATCTCGGCCAGCATGGCGGTCGCCGAAATCGGCTGATCGAGCGTGATCGAGCGCGTCACCGAGCGCAAATCGGCAAAGCGGACGCGAACCGTCACCGTGCGGCCGGGCCGGGATTTCGCCCGCAATCTTGTGGCGACCCTGTCGGCCAGATGCAGCAAAGCCGGCACGAAGACCTGCTCCTCGGCCGGTTTTCGGCCAAGCGCCGACTGCGCACCCGCCGAGCGCGCCCGGCGCTGCGTCTCGAGCCTGCGCGGGTCGCGGTTCCACGCCAGCGCGTTGAGTTTCTCTCCCGCCGCCGGCCCGAGCAGGCGCTCAAGCGCCGCACCATTGGTCTTCGCCAGCTCGCCGATGGTGTTGACGCCGATGCCGGCCAGCCGCTGCCTGGTGACCGGGCCGACGCCCCACATCAGCTCGACCGGCAGGTGGTGCAGGAACTCCAGCTCGTGGCGCGGATCGACCACCACCAGCCCGTCCGGTTTTGCGACCTGTGAGGCGATCTTGGCCAGATGCTTGGTGCGGGCTACGCCGACCGAGATCGGCAGGCCGACCTCGGCCCGCACGCGGCGGCGGATCTTGCCGGCGATCTCGGCCGGCGAGCCGAACAAATGGATGCAGCCGGCGACGTCGGCAAAGGCCTCGTCGATCGAAATCCGCTCGACCACCGGCGTGAAATCGCCGAGCACCTTGATTGCCGCATCGCCCAGCCGCTGATAGTCCTTGAAATGGCCGCCGACGAAGATGAGTTGCGGGCAGAGTTCCCGCGCCCGCCGTCCCGGCATACCGCCGCGCACGCCGAACGCCTTGGCTTCATAGGATGCGGCAAGCACTACCCCGCCGCCGACGGCAATCGGCTTGCCGCGCAAGGCCGGGTCGAGCAACTGTTCGACCGAGGCATAGAAGGCATCCAGATCCGCGTGGAGGATGTTGGCTTCCATCCGGCCCGTTCGCCCGCGGCGGTTCGAACGCCGCATTGTCTCGAGTTGTTATGAGAACATAAAGAGAACATTATGGGTGGATTGTCAAGCAGCGCGGAGGCCGCCGCAGCTGACGAGCGCACGGCAATGTTCAGCCGCACAGCCGATCGCGGGCCTGCATCAGCGCGAATCCCAACAGGTTCTCGCCGCGCCACAGCAGCGGGTTCATCGCCCTCTCGTCATCCGCCGCAAGGCCGATACCCCACACCCGGTCGACAGGGCTCGCCTCGACCAGCACCCGGTCATGCGTCGACAACAGATATTCGCGCAGCGCCGCGTTCTGACGGAACTTCTGAAAGCTCCCTTCAGTCACGATGCGATATTTGTCTGCATCCCATTTGGTGCCATCGAAGCCGCTCACCTGGCGGCCAAGCTGCTTTGCCTGCTTGGGGCTCGCCGCCCTGAGGATTTGTGTTGCCGTCGGAGCATCACCGAACAGTCGTGCCTTCTCGGCCATCATCCAGTGTTCGGCAGTCGGATAGCTCAGGCCATCGACGGTAAAGGGCGCATGCCACCACTGGCTGAAGCACGACGTGGTTATGCGGCCGTCCTTAGACGGCTGATGGCCCCAGAAGAACAGGAACTTCTGCCGGGGTTTTGCGCGAAAGGTTTTCTCAAGCCAGGTTCGGTCGTAAATCATGGGCGGATGGAGCAGGGCGAAAGGCCGGCTTGTCAATGCTCCATCCAGAGTGGGTAGCGAAGATGAGCGGTCGGCGCTGAATGCGATGAAATGCTGATCTACAGCGCCATCTTGTAGCCGAGATGACTGGCGGTGAAGCCGAGGCGCTCGTAAAAAGCGTGCGCCTCCCGTCGACCTTTGTCCGTGGTGAGCTGGACGAAGCTGCAATTGCGCGAACGGCATGTTTCAATCGCCCATTCGATCATCAGCTTGCCGACGCCGCGAGAGCGCCATTGCCGGGCGACGCGAACGCCTTCGATCTGGCCGCGCCAGGCGCCTTTTCTCGAAATGCCTGGAAGGAAGCTGAGCTGCAGCGTTCCGACCACTTGCCCGGCGTTGACGGCGACGGCCAGCAACTGGTTGGGATCGGTATCGATTGCGCTGAAGGCATCGAGGTAGGATGGCGCGAGCGGCGTGGACGGGTCTTCCCGGTTCGCGCCGAGCACGTCGTCGGCAAGCATTGCAACAATTGCCGGCAGGTCGGGCGCTTGCGCGCGACGGAATTTGATCTCGCTCATCGCGTGGAGACATACGGCGCGGTGTCGGCGATCGCAATATCCGTTTTGACTTGCAAGGGAGGCCCGCGCGCCTTCAGGTGGCCTCGAGCGCCCAGAGGCGATGGCCGTAGCGGCGGAAGAAGCGGGCGAAGAGGCGCTGCTGCCTGGCGCGGGTGAGGTCGGCGGCGCGCCTTTCCTGTCGCCAGTGCGGCATGTTGCGGAACATCGACAGGAAGCGGGCGGCATCCTCGAGTGCCTCCTCGGCTGACTGCGCCGGGCGGATCGCCGCCAGGGAACAAAGCGCGGCTCGGCTTCATCCGGTCGATCGCCGCCTTGCGCTGGCGATGACCCTGGCGTGCCTTGCGGATGCCGTCCTGGCGGATGGCCGCGAAAGCGGCAAACATGGCCGGGCTGTCGCCGCTATAGCCGCAGGCATGGGCGAACTGGGCTGGGTCCATCGTCACTCCCTTGCCGCCGGCGGACGGAGCGGGCGCGGTTCTGTGGCTCGCGCCGATTCCAGTCCGCACCATGTATAAGCATAACTCAAATAATCGAACAAGTGAAACTTTCACGTTGGTGCAAGCGGAACCGACTCGACTCCGCTCCAAAAACCGATAATGATGTGAACAAAGCAGGAACAATGATGGGGATGGCTATGGCATTGGCAGGCAAGGAAGCGACGATCGCCGATGTTGTCTCGATTGCCGTCGAATGCATCGATTGCGGCCGCAACAGGTGGTGGAAACCGGCCGAGCTCAAGCGGCATGGGGTGATGCCGGAGACACCGCTGGCCGCACTTTCGGGGCGCCTGATCTGCAAGGCCTGCCGGGCTGACGGCCTGCCGGGCGCCGCCGTCTCGATCCAGGCCGCCTTCATCGACGACCGGCAACGGACCCGCGCCGAGGCGCGCCTGCTCAACGGTCGAGAGCTGGAGCAATCGAGGCGGGCTTGAGGGGGAGGGGCGGTGTTCTTCCTTCTCCCCTTGTGGGAGAAGGTGGCCGAGCGAAGCTCGGTCGGATGAGGGGTGTTGGACGGATCGCTACCTTGATGGCGTAAGTGCTTAAAAATCGCTTCTACATTTCCTCCGCCGCGTTCCTTCCAGCACCCCTCATCCGGCTCGGCGCTGTGCGCCGATCCACCTTCTCCCACAAGGGGAGAAGGCAACAAGCCCTCAATACCCCAGCAGTTCCTTGAGCGGGATGACGCGGAAGATGTTCTTGATGGCGTAGCGGTTGAAGGACAGCGTCTTGGGCGGGTTGTACTGTTCGACGATCAGCTCGGCGGCGGTGCGCTTGACCAGCTTCTTGATGAAGGCCTTGCCGTTTTGCTCGTTCTCCTCGGGCAGGGTCTCGATCACCACATGGTCGCCGGGCAACGCTTCGCGGCCGCCGCAATAGATCATCTCGCCGGGCTCGTAGCGCGGCACCATCGAATCGCTCAGCACGTGCAGCGCAAACACGTTGCGCAGATGCCGGATCCCCGGCGGCCGCTGGACATAGCCGGCCGGCTGGCCGTTGAAGGTGAAGTCGCCATCGTCGCCGCCGACGGCGGTGCCGAGAAGCTGGATGTCCATCGGCCCGGCGGGCAGGGGGCCGGGATCGGTGACGATCTCGGCATCGGCGACCGGTCCGGCATCATCGAGGAAAACGACCTCGCCCTTGCCGAGTGCCACCGGGTCGACGCGCAGGAAAGCGGCGGTCTTCAAAAGGTTCTCGGTCTTGGGCAGGTTGCGCCCGGTCTCCCAATTGCCGACGGCAGCGACGTCGGTGTCGTTGTGCTCGGCAATGTGACGCATCACCAGGCCGCGCTGCTTGCGCGCCCGGCGGATCGCCGCTCCGACCTTGATCGACAGTGCAGTTTTCGCCATGGCTCCATCTGTGGCGTAAGATTCGGTTTAGTCTATGCAAGAATCGCTTGCATTATGATTTGAGTTATGCTCTTATGTAGGCATGCACAAGTCGCTTCGCCAGCTTTCGGTCCTTGAATCCGCCGTTCAGCGCGCCGGCAGCGCTCGCCTGGAGGTGGTAGCGCAACCGATCGCCGGGGCCATGCATGTGCCAACCCTGTCCCCTTCGTCGCGGCTGTCCTCCTCCCCGGCCGGGACGATGCCCGAGGCTCGCGCCTCGGATCCGGCAGCGCAAGCGGCCGGAACGGCCGGAGCCGTTCCCCTCACGGCTCCGGCCACGAATTACCTGCCGGCCGGCAATGCGGATGCCGCGGTTTCCTGCATCCGCAGCGAAGACGGCACGGTCATCGCCTTCGACGAGCGGACGGGCAAGGCAGTGTCCGGCGCAACAAAGGCAGGCGGCCGAGATGAAGCTCGATCGCAGCAGACCACGCGAAGGCTGACCGGCTTTCGAGCCTGAGGCCGGCGAAGCCGGCGCCGCACACAACCATTTTTGCAGGGAATGAAACATCATGGCCGCCCGCTATTCCGCCTCGGAACTGGAACAAATCGAGAACTGGCTGATGAGCGGACTGTCGGCCGCGAAGATCGCCACCCGGTTGACCGCGCTGCGCGGCCGCCCGGCCTCGCGTGCAGCCATCATCGGCATCGTCCACCGCACCGCCCGTTTGCGCACCATCGGCCTTGCGAAATCCAAGGGCTGGTATGGCGGCCGGCTCGGAAATTCGGCGCCTGAGCCATCAAGCACTGCTGATCAAGCGCAGTCGGCCCCGAAGGCCGAGCCACGCTGCCGCCCGGCAAGGCTGTCGGCCAGGCTGGCGCCGCCGGCCTGGCAGCCGGGTCCGGCTCGGATCACCGGGACCGATGGCGCGCCGCTCGAAATGCCGGCACCGCGCCCGATCGCCGCCGGCGGTCGCCAGCCGCATTTCGCCGCCATGCGCTTCATCGATTGCCTGTTCGAGCGCTGCCGCGCGCCGCTCGATACGACGCTGCAGGAGGATGCGGAAAACGACGCCCCCGGCAGCCGGCCAGGTTTGGACATGCTGTGCTGCGGAATGCGCACGAACCCATCGAAAAGCTACTGCGCCTATCACGCTGCGCGCTTCTTGCGCACGCTGCCGGCCGAAGCGATTTGAGCTCGCTGCAATGAGGCTGGAAGTTCGCCAGAGCCCGACGACCAAAACCCAGGAGGACCGAGCCGATGAGCACCAAAACCGCCCAAAAGGCCAAAGCCAGGCCACCGAGATTGCCGAAAGGCGAGGCCGAGCAGGTGCGCATCCGCAAGGAGATCGGCCATGATTTCGCACTGAAGGACGACCGGTTCGGCCGCAAGCGGCTGGCGAAGGGGACGCAGGAGGGAGCGCGCCTCTATGAGGTCTCCAATGACGGCCACACAGCGACCGGCGGCATCGTGCGGGTGCGCAACGTCGACCCGCTGAGCGGCCTCACCTCACTGTCGCGCCAGCAGCGCGAGGCGGGCATGCGCTACCGCCAGGATTTCCGCAACTCGTCCGAGGCAACCGCCAAGCCGATGGCCTGGGCCGAGCGCGTCGACGGCGGCCGCACCGGCAGCGGCGTCGCCGAACACATCCTGTCCGCCGGCCGCGACCATGCCGAGGCCACCAGGGCGCTTGTCCATTGGGAGATCGCCGGCATCGTGCAAAAGGTCTGCTGTGCCGACGCAACGGTCAAGAGCCTGGCCGAACAGGCCGGCGAGCCGCGCGACGTGGTGGTGAAATTACTCAAGATCGGGCTCGACATATTGGCCGTGCATTACGGCATGATGCTGATGCGCAAGCCGAGATGAGGAGCCCCGCCGATCCGGCCGGCACTACCGGCCGGATCGATCCGTCAACGACGGCAGACACGGATTCTTTCGATGATCCGGTGGTGATGACGCCAGTGCCTGATGACTTCGGTGTGGCAGCGCCGGTGGTGGTACCGGTAGCGCGGCCTGTAGTCCTCGTCGTAGACATCATAGCGGTAACGGGGGACGTACTCATCGTCGTAATCGGAATACCGATGGTGGCGATAATAATAGTCGTCGTCATAGCCGTTGCCGATGCCGATCGTGACGCTGCCGCCGGCATTCGCCGGGCCGATCACGGAAGCCGCCGATGCGATGGCGATCACCGAGGCAAGCAGGAGCTTCTTCATAGCTACCTCCTTCTTTAACGTCCCTCTAATAGAAAAACCCCCGAGGGGCAGCCTCGTTCCATAGATTGGCAAGATGTAACGAACGGACGAGCCCGAAGTTTAGCGCCTGCTGGCGCGAAAACGCCGCTGGCTGCGCCGGGGTCGGATCGTCGACGCAGCGTGGCCGCTCCTCTCATCAAACAGCGGCAATCGCGCGTCAGTCCCGTCTTTTGCCGACGTCTGCCTACAGAACATGGCCCAATTCCAGCAAAACGAACGCGGTCGCACCCAGCACAGCGAGGGCGTAGGCCGCATAAAGAACAAGCAGCATTACCTCAAAGTCCCGGACGAAGCTTGCGGCAATCCTGGTCTCCTTAGGCTCTGCTTTCTCGATGCGGTCGGTTTCCAACTCCTCCGTTGCCACGACGAGGCAGACAATCCTGTCGTTGTCGGCCGCCTGCAATATCCGTTCCGTCAAATCGACTGCAATCACTGGATCATCGGCCAACTGATCCCGCGATAGCCGGCTTTCAGTGACGGTCTGGATTTCACGCTTTCTCACGCACGCATAATTGCGTTGACTAAATTAGGTTCCACTAAAATAGATAGATTGCCTCGACCTGATCACGACGTGGTGAGGCGTGAGTCCAGCTGGGCGGTGAACTCCGTCTGAGGCCCCCATTTGCCGACCGTCGGGGCGAATCTCGATCGGCGCATCCTCCGATCAAACGGCGCGGGCTTCTTTATAGGCTGCTACGGTGCGCCATTGCTGGTAGGTCGCAATGCCAAAGCCGCCAAACTCTCATATCGCGAACGCAGCGCCGACGTCTTCGGTGCCGACCGGTTATGACGAAGATCGCATGCTTACTTATATCCGGCTGCTCGACGCTTCGGCGGAAGGAACCGACTGGCGTGAGGTCGCCCGCATCGTTCTGCACATTGATCCGGAGCAGGAGCCGGAGAGGGCTTTCCGGGCGTGGGCGACACATCTGGCGCGTGCACGATGGATGACCAGGAAGCGGAACGAGTTGCGCCAATTGCATGATGAGTGGTGGGGATGAGCACTATCTAAGCGGAACTGCCGTCTCGGTCTGGCCGTTGAGGGAGGAGGCCAACATGGAAAAGCGCCCAATGACTTCTTGGCCAGCCAATACTTTCGAGCTGTGCTGCCTTCTTGCAGTTCCGCTATCGCTTATCCTCACCGTTTTACTGGCTGGTCTCGTCCTTAGCTGACCCCGCATGGTTGCCTGCCGAGGGGCTGGGTCGTGATCCGATAAGATCCGGAGCCGTTACTTTACAGCCGCCGCCATCACATCCGAAAACAGCGCCCGCTCCACTGCCGGTTCCAGCGTTTCGGCGAAGGGCGTCGCCAAGTGGTGGCGGTCGCGGAAGGCTAGTTTGCCGTCGATGAAGACATGGCAGGTGGTCTGGTCGCAAAAGCGGTCGGTCATGTCGATGTAAGCAGCGTTCGGTGTCGAGCGCACGATATCGCGCTCGATGGTGGCGATGTCGTCGTTTGCCGCCATGATCCGCGGCGTGTCGCATGTCGCGGGCGTCTGGCCCCGCCACAGCGCCCGCGCCACGCATTTGTCGGCGTAGCTTGCATTGTAGGGAACGTCCCTGATGACCGCGACCTTGATGCCGGCCTGGCTGAAGGCTTGAAGCGTCCAGGTGAGGCCCGTCCGCCACTGCGCTTGCCAATCGGCGTGCTTCAACTCCTCGGGCGATTCCTTCATCACATTGCCGATCGAGAATTCCGAGATCACCACCAGTTGCGGATGGAGCGCGATGATGTCCTTGACCGACTGCTCGCGCCACTGGTCGCATTCGGTGTAGTCGCGCTTCAGCCGCCAGTTCCAGGTCGTGACCCGCGAAGCCCGGCAGGAGGATTTGAGAAAGGTGACGACACGAAAATCGTTCTTCTCGGCCGCCTTGATCAGCGGCGTCGACCAATGGTCGGCATGCGAGTCGCCGAACAGCACGACCGAGCGCTGGGCATCCTTGCGGCCGAACATGCAGGGCTTCGGCTTGACGGTCTCGAAATCGAGCACGCAGCCGCCATTGCTCGCGCGCACGGTGGAGAGCTGCGCGGCGCTGTCGGCGATGACGTGCTGTTCGGGGCTGAGATTGTGCTCGGCAAAGCGCGCATTGCCATAGGCCGCGACCACGCCGGCGCCGGTCAGCGCGACGGCGGGCACCAGCGCCCGCGCTGCTCCGGCCATCAGCCAGCCGTTGCGGCGGATCGGATTCTCGATGAAATGATAGGTGAACATCGACAGAAACAGCGTCAGCGCCGCGCAGGCAAGGCGGTCCAGGATGGACAGACCGGGAACCACCATCGCCGCATAGACGATGACCGGCCAGTGCCAGAGATAGAGCGAATAGGACAGCCGGCCCAACCATTGCATGGGCGGCAGCGCCAGCACGGCGCTCGGCAGATTGCGGCCGCCGCTGCCGCTGAGCAGCAGCAGCACGGTGCCGGCAACAGGCGCCAGCGCATTCACCCCGGGAAACGGCGAGTCTTCGTCCAGCATCAGATAGGCCCAGGCGATCAGCGCCAGACCGAGGCCTGCCTGGAGTGTGGCCAGCAGCGGCCGGTCGCGCCAGATCTTTGCCGGCGCCATGGTCGCGAGGCCGCCGGCGGCGAATTCCCAGGCCCTGAGCGGCGAGAAATAGAAGGCCCAGGGCTGCGACACGTCCGTCAGCCAGGCGCAGGCGGCGAAGGAGGCCGCGCCGGCGACGCCGATGACGATTATAGCGGCGCGCTTGCCGGGACGCAGCCAAGCGGCGGCAAGAAGCAGCGCCGGCCATGCCAAATAGAACTGTTCCTCGACCGAGAGCGACCAGAAGTGGATGAACGGGTTGTTGGTGGCGTCGGCGGCGAAATAGTCGAACGACCAGCGGATCAGCCAAAGGTTGATCATATAGGCGGAGGCGAACATGGCGCCTTTCGAATAAAGCGCCTGTTCCTCCGGCGACAGGATGAAATAACCAGCAAACAGCGTGGCGAGGATGACGAACAGTGCCGCCGGCAACAGGCGCCGGGCGCGCCGGGCGTAGAAGCGCCAGAGGTTCAGCCGCCCGGTCTCGGTGATTTCCGTAACCAGGTGACGGGTGATCAGATAGCCGGAGATGACGAAGAAGATGTCGACGCCGGCAAAGCCGCCGGGCAGGCCGGACAGACCAAAATGGAAGGCGATAACACCCGCCACCGCCAGCGCGCGCAGCCCTTCGATGTCAGGCCGAAATGATGCCGACACAATCACCTCATGCAAGGAATGCCCACCTCGCAGAGGCTCGACCCGATGCGACGATATTGCAATGCAACAAATCTAACGCAGTGCAACATAGGGGGAGGGCGCGGCTCCTCAAGTTCCTCGCGTGGGCGATTCACTCACATGAGCGATTCGAGAGCGACTGATATGGAAGCGAAGCGAAGGATGCCGAGGCGATCACGCCTTTTTCAAAAACTCGGTCTTCAGCACCAGGCCCTTCACCTGCCTGGTGCTGCATTCGATCTCGCCGGGATTGCCGGTGAGGCGAATATTCTTCACCAGCGTGCCGCGCTTGATCGTCTCCGACGTGCCTTTGACCTTGAGATCCTTGATCAGGGTCACGGAGTCGCCCTCGTGCAGCGCCGTGCCATTGCTGTCTCTTATGATCGCGTCGGTCATGGCAGGTCTTTCGTGGGACTCCGATGCGGAGGTGGTTGGCTCATTACCCGGCCTATCCCACGGTTGGCAGCGAGGTCAAGCGTGCCGGGGGCAGCGTGCCGGTAATCAAGCGTGCCGGCCGCTAATGCCAGGCGGACGGCCGACCGGAAAACCCGGATTGTGAGCAGACTGGGACCCCCTGGGCGGTAGTGGCATTGCCGCTTCGCGACATGCGCTCCGGCCAAGCCATGCCAATGGCGCCACGGCAATCGAAGTCGTGGCCTTTTACGCGGATATTCCGGCACGAGTTCAAATAGATGAGCGCCCGCCCGTGCGGACAGGAAGGTCGCACAGTGACAGACCTGCCCGCCCTTTCGCTTGGTGCGTTATTTCAATTGGCAACGATCACTTGCTGGCGCCACCGAGCTGGTTGGCCATCTTGCAGAAGTCGGCATGCATCGTGGCAATGCCTGCGTCGCTGCATTCCTTCAACATCATGGCCCGGTCGCTCGTGGACATGGCCATCCATGCCGCCTTGAATTCGGCTTCCGACTTCATGGTCTTCATGCCGGCGTCGGTGAAGAAGGGGTTCATTTTCTGCGGATCGTCGAGCGCCGAAGTGCCAGTGGCACCGGCGGCAAGCGCTGCGCCGGTCATCATCGAAAGCGCCATCGCGCCCATGCAAAGCGTCTTGATGTTCATGATCATTCCTCCTGAGCTGCTGCTTTGAGGTTGTCCATCAGCGATCTACGAAGGAACGGTGTTTTGATCCAAAAGTTCCACGTTCTGGCGCAGACATGGAACAGGATTGCCCGTGACGTCATTAATGCAAAAAATTCTACCATGACTGAATTTGCGGCGCTGCCGACCAGGGCAATCGGCGTCTAGCTGGGTGAGACGCTGCGAAGTTGCACGCCGGCTCAATATGCCCGATCATGGCGACGGCGGGGCGGAGGTATCAAGTGGCGGCAAATCGTCGACACGACGCGCACCTGTCGGAGCCCCGGCGGGCGGGCATTGTTTCCGCGGCCAGGGCGCTTCCGCGCACATCGTTGCCCAGCGTAGCGTCGGTCGTGACGGCCGTCGCGGCGCTCTATTTCGGGCGCGAGGTCTTTCTGCCGATCGCAATCGCGCTGCTGCTTACCTTTGCGCTCGTGCCCATGGTGTCGGCACTCAAGCGAGCCGGCATTCCGCGTCTTCCTGCCGTGATCGCCAGTGTGCTCGGCGCATTCACGGTGCTGGCTCTGTTCTCCTTCATCGTCGCCACGCAGGTCAGTGAACTGGCGCAGAACATTCCGCTTTACCAGGCGAATATCCTGACCAAGGTCCGGTCGCTCAAGGAAACCGGCGTCGGCGGCGGCATCGTTTCCAGATTGAGCCGGGTGATCGAACGCGTCGGCCAGGAGCTCGACAGACCCGAGCCCGCACAACCCGCCGCCGATCAGCCTCCGCGGGAACCGATCCCGGTCGAAATCGTCGCGCGCGAACGACCGCTCGAGGTTCTCCAGAATCTGATCGGCCCGCTGCTGAGCCCGCTGGCATCGGCCGGACTGATCGTCGTGGTCGTCATATTCATGCTGCTCGAGCGGGAGGACCTGCGCGATCGTTTCATACGCCTCGTCGGCTACGGCGATCTGCACCGAACCACCGAGGCGCTGCAGGATGCCGGCAAGCGCGTCGGCCGCTATCTGCTCATGCAACTGGTCGTGAACATCGTCTATGCCGTCCCGATTGCCATCGGACTTTGGCTGCTGGGCATACCCAATCCATTGCTGTGGGGCTTGCTGGCGCTGGCGCTGCGCTTCGTTCCCTATATCGGCCCGGTCATTGCGACGTTGTTGCCTCTGTTCCTGGCGCTTGCCGTAGCGCCCGGCTGGTCGCTCGTGCTATGGACCGCAGGGCTTTTCGTCGTGGTCGAACTGATCACCGGCAACGTGATCGAACCCTGGCTCTACGGCTCGCGCACCGGGCTGTCGCCATTGGCCATCATCGTTGCGGCGATATTCTGGACCTGGCTCTGGGGGCCATTGGGCCTGGTTCTGTCGACGCCGCTCACCGTCTGCCTCGTCGTGCTCGGCCGGCATGTGCCGCAGTTCGAATTCCTCGACGTTCTGTTCGGCAACGAACCCGTGCTCGAACCGCACGCCCGGCTTTACCAGCGGCTGTTGGCCGGCGATCCCGAGGAAGCGACGGACCATGCCGAGGAGATGCTGGACGAAGAATATCTGGTCGAGTTCTACGACAAGGTCGCGATTCCCGCACTTCTGCTCGGCGAGCAGGACCGGGTGCGTGGTGTGCTGAGCGATGAACAAAGACAGCAGGTCGCGGGCAGCGCGCTGACGATGGTGGCGAACCTCGACGACAGCGCGCAGGAGGAGGCGGAAGCGGACGACACGGCCGCGGCCGAGGACAACGGCTCACGCGAGGACAAGCACGTTCAGGGGGAGGTTCAGGGCGAGGAGTACACCGAACTGCCGGATGGCACGGGCATGTCGGTGCTGTGCGCCGGAGGGCGCGGCGAACTCGACGACGCGGCGGCCGCCATGCTGGCGCAGGTGCTCGAAGTCCAGGGCGCTACGGTGTTGAGAGCGAGCTTCGCCGAGATGGAACCGGGGAGCATTCGCCGCCTTGAGCTCGACGCCGTCGATAGTGTCGTCGTCGGATTTTTGAACCGGGATTCCGTCAAGCACGGGCGGTTCCTGGTCCGTCGGCTGAAACGCGCCAAACCAAGGTTGCGAGTGGGCATTGTGTTGTGGTCGGAAGCCGACAGCGACAACCAGGAGGCAGATGCCAGATTGGCCAACGAGATCAACGCCGATTTCGTCGCACATGGCATGGTAGGCGCGGTGCTCGGTGCGTTGTCCAGCGCTCCGCCGGTGGCGCTGAAGACCACCGCCAAACGCCGCATGCGCCGCCTGACGCCGGCGCGCAAGAAAGAGCCGCTCGCCGCGGCAAAATGAGCGCGGCGAAGACTGCGGCAGGTCGGGTTATTACCGCTTTCGCGAAAGTGGTAATAACGAAACGGATCAGGTTATCTTCGCAAGGTCGCGCTGAACCGTCCGCCGCGGCAAACGGCGCCAACCTTCATACAGTCCAGAAATAGCGCACCGTATGGAAGAAGACCGGGGCGGCGAAGACCAGGCTGTCGGCACGGTCCATCATGCCGCCATGGCCTTCGATCAGATGGCCCCAGTCCTTGACGCCTTGATCGCGCTTGATGGCGGAGGCGACCAGCCCGCCGAGGAAGCCCATCAGGCAGGCGATGAAGGCGACGCCGGCTGCCTGCAGCGGCGAGAACGGCGTCAGGAACGACAGCAGCGCGCCGAGCAGGCTCGATGCCGCCAGCCCGCCGACCAGCCCCTCCCAGGTCTTCGACGGCGAGACCGTCGGCGCCAGGAGATGCCGGCCGAACAGCTTGCCGAAAATATATTGCAGCACGTCGCTGCCTTGCACGGTGATGATCAGGAAAGCAATCAGCAACAGGTTGCGGCCTTCGAAGCCTGGCACCTCGAGCGTCAGCAGCGCCGGCACGTGGCTGACGCAGTAGACCGAAATCATCACCGCCCATTGCTGCGCCGAGACGCGCTCGAGAAAGCGTTCGGTGTCGCCGTGCAGCGCGGTGATCGCCGGCATTAGCAGGAAGCAGTAGACCGGGATGAAGATGGTGAACAGGCCATACCAGGCGGTCCACACCAACCAGTACTGGAACGGGATGACGATGCCGAACATGCCGAGCAGCACCCAGTGGTCGCTGCGGCGGCTGTGCGTCAGCGTCACGAATTCGCGCAACGCGGCGAAGGAAATCAGCGCGAACAGGATGGTCATGCCGGGGCGGCCGAAGAAGAAGGCGACGGTGATCGCCACCACCATCACCCACCAGGCATTGATGCGCTGGGTGAGGTTGACCAGCGTCGGCGACAACGGCTTTGGCGCGCGCCATGACAAGACGCCGGCGACGACGCTGGCACTGATCAGCACCGCCAGCAGGCCGACAATCAGAATGAGGGTTTCGTGCATCATCGGCAGCATTTTGCCTTGGTCCTCAATCGTCTCGCTGCGGCCGGGGGTTGAGCGCCAGCAGCGTTTCGCGGGCGCGGTCGAGAAAGGCGCGGCGTTCCTCACGCGGTTGAATGGCGATCGGTGCGCCGAAGACGACACGGCAAAGCAGCGGCACCGGCACGAATTGCCCCTTGGGCAGCACCCGCGACATGTTCTCGATCCAGCACGGGATGAGTTCGACATCGGGCCGCGCCATCGACAGATTGTAGAGGCCGGAACGGAACGGCAGGAGCGGTTCGTCGGTCATGTTGCGCGTGCCTTCGGGAAACAAGATCAGCGAATGGCCCTGGTCGAGCACCGACAGCATGATCGAGATCGGGTGCTGCGTTTCATCCGTCCACTGCCGGTGGATCAGCACGGAAGACAGCATGTCCTCGGCAATGAAACGGCGCAGCCGCGTCTTGCTCCAATAATCGGCGGCCGCCACCGCATGGGTACGGGCGCGCTCCTTCTCGCTGAGGCAGGCCGACAGCAGGATGAAATCGCCGTGGCTGGCATGGTTGGCGAAGTAGATGCGCTGCCGGTCCGATGGCTGGCTGCCGTTCCAGATCGGCCGCACTCCGGTGACTACCCAGGCCAGTGCTGACAGGCCGACCGAGGTCACCGTCTGCAGCAGGGTATAGGTGCTGACGCGAAGCTTTGTCATGGACGGGTTCAAAAGAATGCCGCGACGACCGAGGCCGCCGCGAACAGGCTGAAGGCGGGGCCTGCTGCGCCTGGTCAGGCGGAACCGGAGCGTCGGGAGAACGGGTCATCGACATTTGCCCGCTTCTGCCCGCCGGAACCGGCAGGCAGAAGGGGCGTCGTCCTACGAGCCGTCAGGACTTGCCGTCGCCGCCGGTGATGGCGATACGCTTGGCCTTTGACTGGGCGCGCTCCGTCTTGGGCAGCGTCACGCTGAGCACACCGTTCCGGAACGCGGCGTTCACCTTGTCTTCGTCGACTTCGTAGCCGAGCGGGATACGCCGCTCGAAACGGCCATAGAAGCGTTCGGAGAACTGCCTGTCCTTGTCCTCGGTCTCTTCGCGCTTCTCGCCGCGCAGCGTCAGCACGCCGTCATCGAGCAGCAGCTCGACGTCCTTCGCGTCTATGCCGGGGATCTCGGCGGTGACGCGGATCTCCTTTTCGCCATCGGCGATGTCGATACTGGGCCAGCTGACGCGGGCAGCGGAGAAGCCACCGAGCGACGGCAGCCTCGTGTCGAAGCCGCGGAACGCCTCGTCGAACAGGCGGTTCATTTCGCGATGCAGCGTCAGGAAGGGATCGCGATCGGCGTCACGGAACAGGCTGGGGGTCTGATTGTTCTCCCGGCCCCAGGGAATGAGATCACGAATAGCCATTGCATAGTCTCCTTTCTCGACTGGTGCATTCAGGCAGCCTGCTTGTTTGCTTCGCCCTGCGCGACCTTCGGCCCGGTCTTCGGCGAGGCGACATCGGTCGCGATGGCGATGCGCCGAGGCTTCATCTCCTCGGGCACCTCACGTACCAGATCGATGCTGAGCAGGCCGTTGTCGAGCGAGGCGCCTGCGACCTTGACGTGATCGGCAAGCTCGAAACGGCGGGTAAAGGGCCGTGTTGCGAGGCCATGATGCAGATACTCTGCGTTGTCCGGCTCCTTGTGCTGGCCGGAGACAATCAGGAGGTTGGGTTCATGGGTGATTTCGAGGTCGTCCTCGGAAAACCCGGCTACGGCGATAGTGACGCGGTAGTTGTTCTCGCCGCTGCGCGCGATGTCATAGGGCGGCCAGGCGTCGAAAGCCTGCGGCGCATTTTCCAGCAGGTTGAAGACGCGGTCGAAGCCGATGCTCGACCGATAGAGCGGGGAAAAGTCGAATGCGGTTCTCATAGCTACATCCTCCATCGAGCAACATAGATACGAGGGGCGCCAAAGAGCTGGCGCTCCCTGGTTCCGCCGGCCCCATTTCGGCGACCGGTGCCTTCGATTTGGTTATTGTCCGCCGCAAGTCAAGACCCGGTGGCTCTCGCGTTGCCGGTTTTTCGGGCCGGTTTTCGGTCGGTTCGGCGAGGCTGCCAATCTCGCCACAAGTGGGGAGATGTCCGGCAGGAGATTGCCTGTTGGTTTCAATTGCCAACGCTGACTTCCCCGGCCGGTTATTGTCTGCAGCAGGTCAAGACCCAGATTTCGTGTGTTGCCGGGCCCGTTCCCGGCACTCGCAGATGGAGCTGACCATGACACGCGACGAGATCATTTCTGTGCTAGGCCCGGTCGACGAAGCCGTGATCGCCGACATTGCGGCGACGGACGGGACGGTCCAGGAATTGCGCGAGGCCCTGGCCTGGATCGCCGCCGACGAGGCGTTGGTGAACGAGGGCCGACCGCTGCCGACGGCAAGAGTAGCGACGCTGATCGAACTGCTGCAAGGGCCGGACGAGGAGGAATAACCGGCTGTCGCCGCGATGCTCTTGAACCGCGCAGAGAGACGAACCATGTCCTTCAGCGGCGCCGGCCGGCCGCCGGTGCCGCCAGCATAACGTTGCTTGCTCAAACAAGAAGACGATCAGAAAACAAGGAGGAGGTGATGGACGACGTCCGCTTTGCCGAGCCGATCACGTTGAAATTCCAATCCAGCGAGCGCAAGGTCGCCAGCAGTTGGGAAGCCATCGAATGCATGCGCCAGCAGTGGCCGGACCGTGCACGCGGCCGGAGTTGGCGCGCCGCCTATCGGACCTGCCGCGACGCGCTCGACGGTTGGCGTACCGCGCGTGATGCGCGCAAGGCCTTCGTCCGGGCGGCGCGCAAGGCCGGATTGTTCGCATCGGCCCGCAAGCCCGTCGACCGCGCCGGCTAGTCCGGACCCCCTCCGATATTGTGAGATCCAAAACAAGTGGGAGAGGCAGCTGCCTTTCCCCCGCTTCGGAGACTTTGTCCGCTGTCTAGCGGCAGATCGGCTTGCTCCTCAGTGGACGGTAATAATGCCGTTTACGGCCCGCCATTCGGAGGGCTGGATCAGGTGATGATGGGCGACGCGCACCGAATGCAGCGGGCCTTCGATCTCGCGCTCCCAGAAATCGAGGAAATGCTTCAGCGTCGGGAAATCGGGGGCAATATCGTATTCCTGCCAGATGTAGAGCTGCAGCAGGCTTCGATGATCGGGCAGGCGGTAGTGGATCTCCGCCGTGGTGAGGCCAAACCCTTGCATCTGGAGCTGAAAGTCCCTGCTGATCATGAAATCCTTCCTTTCCCAATGAACCTCCGTCTGCAAAACGCCTCGCCTTCCACATAGGTTCCAGCCGCCGCAAGCGGCTCAGGAGACGAACAGATTTGGAAATCCGGCCGGGTCATCGCGCCGGAAACGGCGAATGTGCGAACAATTACAGCGTATTGGCACTCTCCGGTGTCGAGTGCTAAAATTTTTGCGTGATCCTCTTGAAAGCTGAAAAAAGCGCGACTAGTTCGTATGCGCGCGATGCCTGATGAAGGGGTCGCGCACCCCGTGCCGGGCCGATATTGCCGGTCCGGTCAGGAGGATGTTCGAAAATCTGTTTGTCCCGAGAGGAGAACGACATGGCGTTCCGTCCATTGCATGACCGCATCCTGGTCCGCCGCATCGAGGTCGACGAAAAGACCGCGGGCGGCATCATCATCCCCGATACCGCCAAGGAGAAGCCGCAGGAGGGCGAGGTCATCGCCGCCGGCCCCGGCGCGCGCGACGACAGCGGCCAGTTGCGGCCGCTCGACGTCAAGGTCGGCGACCGCATTTTGTTCGGCAAATGGTCCGGCACCGAGATCAAACTCAATGGCGAGGATCTGCTCATCATGAAAGAGAGCGACGTGCTGGGCGTGATCGAAGCCACGGGCGAAATGAAGAAGGCTGCCTGAGCGGGGCCTGAACAAGCATTCCAGTCGACGAAAAGCTGCCTATCGAAGGAGTGTTCCAATGGCTGCCAAAGATGTGAAATTTCATACCGAAGCCCGCGAGAAGATGTTGCGCGGCGTCGACATCCTCGCCAATGCGGTGAAGGTGACGCTCGGTCCCAAGGGCCGCAACGTTGTCTTGGACAAATCGTTCGGCGCGCCGCGCATCACCAAGGACGGCGTGACGGTGGCGAAAGAGATCGAGCTTGAGGACAAGTTCGAGAACATGGGCGCGCAGATGGTGCGCGAGGTCGCCTCGAAGACCAGCGATACCGCCGGCGACGGCACCACGACCGCGACGATTCTGGCGCAGTCGATCGTCCAGGAAGGCGCCAAGGCGGTTGCTGCCGGCATGAACCCGATGGACCTGAAGCGCGGCATCGACAAGGCGGTCGAAGCAATCATCGCCGAACTGAAGGCCAATGCCCGCAAGGTGACCAGGAACGACGAAATCGCTCAGGTCGGCGCCATCTCTGCCAATGGCGATGCCGAGATCGGCCGCTTCCTCGCAGAGGCGATGGAAAAGGTCGGCAATGAGGGCGTCATCACTGTCGAGGAAGCCAAGACCGCCGAGACCGAGTTGGAAGTGGTCGAAGGCATGCAGTTCGACCGCGGCTATCTCTCGCCATATTTCATCACCAACCAGGATAAGATGCGCGTCGAGCTCGAAGAACCCTATGTGCTGATCCACGAGAAGAAGCTGTCCAACCTGCAGGCCATGCTTCCCGTGCTCGAAGCCGCCGTGCAATCCGGCAAGCCGCTACTGATCATCGCCGAGGACGTCGAAGGCGAGGCGCTGGCGACGCTTGTCGTCAACAAGCTGCGCGGCGGCCTGAAGGTTGCAGCTGTCAAGGCGCCGGGTTTTGGTGACCGCCGCAAGGCCATGCTCGAAGACGTCGCCATCCTGACCGGCGGCACGGCGATCTCGGAAGACCTCGGCATCAAGCTCGAGAACGTCACGCTGGAGATGCTCGGCCGCGCCAAGAAGGTGCTGATCGAGAAGGAGAACACCACCATCGTCGACGGTGCCGGCCGCAAGGATGAAATCCAGGCGCGCATCAGCCAGATCAAGGCCCAGATCGAGGAAACCACCTCCGACTACGACCGCGAGAAGCTGCAGGAGCGGCTGGCCAAGCTCGCTGGCGGTGTCGCCGTCATCCGCGTCGGCGGCTTGACCGAGGTCGAGGTCAAGGAGCGCAAGGATCGCGTCGACGATGCCATGCACGCCACACGCGCGGCGGTCGAGGAGGGTATCCTGCCCGGCGGCGGCGTAGCGCTGCTCAGGGCGGCGAAGGCGCTCGACAACGTCGCCGTCGACAATCCCGACCAGAAGACCGGCATCGAGATCGTGCGTCGCGCCATCGAAGCGCCGGTGCGCCAGATCGCCGAGAACGCCGGTGCGGAAGGCTCGATCATCGTCGGCAAACTGCGCGAGACGGCCGATTTCGGCTATGGCTGGAACGCGCAGACCAACGAGTTCGGCGACCTCTACAGTCAAGGCGTCATCGACCCGGCCAAGGTCGTGCGTACTGCTCTGCAGGGCGCCGCTTCTGTCGCCGGCCTGCTGGTGACGACCGAGGCGATGGTGGCCGAGAAGCCGAAGAAGGAAACGCCCATGCCTCCGATGCCCGGCGGTGGCGGCATGGACTTCTAAGGCCAGGCTTCCAAAGCGCGACTTCGAAACGACAGATGGACAGTGTCCGCCAAGGGCGGGCACGGTCTTGCCGGTCCGGGACTAATGCTGAGCAGGTGTTGCCATGGATATGATGGACAGTTTTGGAAAGATCGCGGCGCCGACCCGCCCGAAAAACGATTTCAACTATGAAGCCGACTGCAGGGCGGCGCTGGCGCCTTTGGTCGACGGCTTGCTGGATATGGCCGAGTCGGCCGGCTGGGACCGCCGCAAGGCGGCCTACACGCTGATGTTTTTGTCGGCTCAACGCCTAGGGGCCGGCACGGAGGAGCGCAAATGATCGCGGCGCGGATGCGCGAATGCCTGCGCCTGCTGCGGTGATCGGAAACCGATTTCGCCGAGGAGGCGGGATACTCGCTCGTCAAGGCAAGGGCGTGGCTCCACGGGCGCGAACATCCGCCGCTGGGCGTGGCGGCCTGGCTCGAGGCGCTGGTCAAGATGCACCGGCTGCTGCCGCGGCCGGGCATGCAAGCCGTATTGCATTCGCCGATCGACGCCGTCCTGCAGGCGGATCGAAGCGCCCGCGGTTGAGTTCCGAAAGGAGCCGATCGAGCCAGGAAAGGAGAGTGTCATGGATCGTGCTTCGTTCGACAAGCCGGTTACCATCCTCACCGGCCTCGGTACGCCGACGAAGATAGAAAGCGCGGCTGAGGCTTATGCGCTTTTGTCTGAGTGGCCGGCAACGAGCCGGACGGCCGCGCATGACATCGCCGCCAAGGCCTGCCGGGAGGCAATGGAAGGAGAGATCGACGGCGAGACGGCGCGCGCCACCTTCGTTGCCTTCGCCCGCCGCAACGACCTGCTTGCGCCGCAGACGAACGGGATGGTTGCCGGCGAGAGCTTTGCTGGCGCGACGGTTGCCGACTGGGCAACGCGCCCACAGCGCGTCAACGCCCCGGCCTGAGCGGTTGGAGAAGTCGCCAATCTCCCCCCTTGAGGGGGAGATGTCGCCGAAGGCGACAGAGGGGGTCGGTACGTCCTGGCGCGACGCCATGTTGGACGAAAGAGAAAGTTGGCGCCTCACGCGCGGCTACCCCCTCTGGCCTGCCGGCCATCTCCCCCTCGAGGGGGGAGATTACGCGCTCAGCCGCTTTCGCCTACTAGAGCGGTTCCTGATTTGACGGAATCGAAGGGGATTCCGGATCAGTCGGTTTTGTGATTCAAGATGCTGGCTGGAGTGGAGGC
>NZ_JAMYUA010000066.1:0-22579 GCF_040322715.1 Mesorhizobium sp. M0106
GCGTCCGCTAACAGCCGATCCCGCTCAACAGCGCTTTGATTTTCAATGACATAGAAAGTGAGCATTATGACGCGTGGCTGCTCGGTCATAACAACCTGTCGAGCACGGCTCGCTACACGAAGGTCCCGAACGGCCTCATTCGCCGTACAGAAAGCCCGCTCGACCGGCTAAGCATTGAGATCGTGCCACCGGGCTGACCGGGTCCCGCCTGTGCCGGCGAGACTGGAGGTGGCGGATATCTTCCGCCACCATGGCGAGGCCTATCGACAAACCCATGACGGCCGTCTCGGACGCGTCGAGCGCCGCACGATGAGCGCCATCGAGCTGTGCCGGACGGCTGAACTGGGCGGTCATGTCGAGGGGTGCCGGTCCTGCGGGGCGATCCGCGTTGCTTACAACAGTTGTGGGAATAGGCATTGCCCGAAGTGCCAGGGGCAGGCCTGCCGCGAATGGCTTGCCGCGCGGCAGGGCGAACTCCTGCCGGTTCCCTATTTCCACGTCGTCTTCACGCTGCCCGCGCCCGTCGCGGCGATCACCTTCCAGAACGGCGATCACCTTCCAGAACAAGGCCGTGATTTACGCCATACTGTTCAAGGCGGCCGCTGAGACGCTGCGTACGATCGCCGCCGACCCGAAGCATCTTGGCGCCGAGATCGGTCTTATTGCGGTCCTGCACAGCTGGTGGCAGACCCTCACCTGCCATCCCCACCTCCACTGCATCGTGCCGGGCGGCGGTCTGTCGCCCGGCGGCGCGCGCTGGATCGCCTGTAGACCCGGCTTCTTCCTACCGGTACGTGTGTTGTCGCGCTTGTTTCGCCGGCTGTTTCTGACGGAATTGAGTGCGGCATACCAGGCGGGCAAGCTGCGCTTCTTCGGCGACATTGCCGACCTGGCAGACCCCGCCGCCTTCAGACGCCGGATTGCCGAACTGCGTCGCCTCGATTGGATCGTCTATGCCAAGCCGCCATTCGGCGGACCAGAACAGGTGCTTTCCTATCTCGGCCGCTATACCCATCGCGTCGCCATCGCCAACTCCCGCCTGATCAGTCTGGACGACGGCAAGGTCACGTTTCGATGGAGGGATATCGCCATCGCGGCAAGACCAAACTCATGACGCTCGAGGCCCACGAGTTCATCCGACGCTTCCTCCTGCACACCCTGCCGGACGGCTTCCACCGCATCCGCCACTACGGTTTCCTCGCAAACGTTCATCGCGCAGACCGGCTCAAGCTCTGCCGCAAGCTGCTCAACGCCGCGCCGCCCGAGGCCCTCGCGGAACCCTCCGCAGACGGGACCGACCCGTCGCACCGATGTCGCGGTGGCCGAATGACCGTTGTTGCCGTCTGGCGATGCGGCAAACCGCCAAGCTGTCCAGCCTGGAACGACAGTTCATGATCGCGCCCACCGCTTCAGGAACGGACAGTTCAATGTCGGCCATCAAGTGTGCCGGTCGGACCTTTGTTGCCGGGCGGCATGTCGCAGGAAAGGCCCGGCCGGACAATCACCTTCTTGGCCCCGCAGACGCAACGCGTTGGCCCTGTGGCGCCGGTATCAACGTCTTCCTGGCCCGCCTCGGACCCAGCGTGCACCGCATTCAGCAGCCGTTCGCGCGCTGGCTCCTGCTACAATCCCCATAGCCCCAGTCCTGCCCGCGGCTTCGCTCAATCCGGCTTGCAATGAGGTCTCGCACACAGCCGGGGTCGACCGTTTGCGCCGCGGACCTCGCAGAAGCCTCCAGATTCCCATAGAGGCTGGTTTGTGATTCAAGATGCTGGCTGGATTGGAGGCCAGTATCTGATGACGCGAGCGCTTTCCCAAACGATCTTCGTGAGCGTGTTGTTGAGGCAGTGGCGCCGGCGAGAACTGCCGTGCTGTGGCATCGCGCTTTGGCGTTGCAGTTTCCTCTGTCGTGAAGTGGTCGCAGCGCTACCGTGCCACCGGCGCGAGCAATCCTTTGCGCGTAAAATGATCGACGTGGGAGCCGATGCATATGTCGGACACGGGCCGCACCAGTTGCGAGGCATTGAGATCTACAAAGGCCGCCCGATCCTCTATAGCCTTGGGAATTTCTTCTACGACGACCTGCGGACGCCCGTGGGTGCTGACATGTTCGCCCTCTACGGCAAGGACCCACGAACCGTCACGGATGCCGAGGTGACGGTCGATGAAGAGACGAAAGGATATCCCACGGCAGACGGCTTTGTGGGGGCGCTCGCCTCACCAGTCTACTATCAAGCTCGGTTACTCGAAAAGGTTCGCCAACCGGGGCATCCCGCGGTTGGTCTAGTCTGGTCGCCGGGTCGCAAGCAAATGCCATGCTGGAGCGTCTTAAGAAGCTATCGGAGCCGTTCGGAATCCAAATAGCGATCGAGAACGACGTTGGAGTCATCAGATTGAGTCCGACTTCGCCGTGATCACTCGCCTGCCGCAGGGTTTTGGCTACCCGCGCCTGAGCCACCGAGGTGAACAGCGTCTCGCTGGCAGTTCATCGCGCAAGCGGGCGTGCGGTCCACGAAACACGACCATGCACTTTGCGTCGCGGGAAATGAGCTAGTTGTGAGCTTTCAGGAGGTTGTCCATTCGGACCGGACCGAGGAGACTGGAGTTACCAAGCTTCAGCACTCATCGGAGGATCCGAATGAACATCCACAAGAATTCCCGTCTCACGCCGCTGCGTCGAGAGGAGATGGCGCTGGCGGTGATAGAAGGCGGTTTTCCAAAGCCATGCAGCGCGGGGCGTATGGTGTGTCGGCGAAGATCGTGGCGCGCTGGGTGGCGCTAAAAGGCCGAGGGCCGGACTGGCATGGCCGACCGCTCGTCCCGGCCCACCGTCGTCCCGACCGCTCTCGTCAAGGCGACTGCTGACCGGAACCATGGCGGACCGGCCGAACTTCTGTCACGACTGCAGGCCGAGTATCCCGGCAATTCACATCACAAACGGCTTCGAACTCTTTAGGCCGGCTAAAGCTCTGGCGCAGCGAACACGCGGACGCGTTGCTGTTTGACCGCTTGGACAAGGAGCAGCCGATCCTGGATATCGCAACGCAACGCTGAGGCGCCGTGGCGCTCGCGAAGGAGGCTGGGCGCTGCGGCCCGGCCCCCTTCGACCCAAGCCGGCAGCAAAATGGACGAGGCAACGCTCGAATCTGCATCTTAACGTGAGGCAATAGGGCTTCTCTCCCAAATTGATGTCGCGCTACAGTTGTCAGGGAGGCCCGCCGTTCGCCGCGATTCAAGGTCTTCCTTGTGAAAATCGAGCAGCGGTAATTTCACCAAGCCGGGCGGCCATCTAAGAACGCGATGGTACCGCCCGGGACATTATATTGGCTAATTGAAGACAGCTCGGCACATACTTGCAGAACGGAAACGCTACCCGGCGCCAAGTCGCCTGCATACGCGCAATAGGCTGAACATGAGCAAAGCACCACATCTTACGTTCGATTCCAATACGTACGGCGTAAGTAGGGGGCACCTTATTGTCCCGGGAGGTATAGACTATGGCGAGCTTTCGCTTCCGATTTTCAGTCTCAATAGAGGGGAGGGACCGCGCGTCCTCATCACTGGCGGAAATCATGGCAACGAACTGGAAGGGCCACTCGTCTCGCGTCGGCTTATCGAGTGGCTGCCAGAAGCGCAAACCTGTGGAAGGATCATCGTCTTACCCGTGCTCAATCCACTGGCCGTGGAAGAATGGAGTCGCAATACCCCGCTCGACGGGTTGAATCTCAATCGCGTGTTTCCGGGTCGCGCCGACGGGTCAGTGACACAACGAATTGCGGATGCGGTTTCGCGCGTATTGTTGCCGATGGCCGACATCGTATTTGATCTACACAGCTTCGGACCAACATGGGAGCTTCCGCCAGCGGCGACGACGCATCCCATTGCCGATCCTGATCTCATGGCTAGGACGGTAAAAATGGCGGAAGCGTTCAAATTGCCCGTGACATTGGTCTGGCAACACAACGATACGGCTGGCATGTTCGATATCGTGGCCCAAAACCAGGGCAAGGTATTTGTCTGCGCTGAATTCGGCGGCGGCACGGTCGGCGCGGACAATCTCGCGATCTACGAGGCTGGAGTACGCAATGCGCTTATCGATCTCGGGCTGGTCGATGGCAAAGCCGAGTATCCAATGTTCCGTAAACTGAAGTCCGGCCAAACACTCGAAACGCATCCCTCCGACTGGTTGAAATCTCCTGCGCCGGGCATCTTCGAACCGCGCTGCTCGGTGTTGGATGAAGTGAAGCAAGGAGATCTCATAGGCGTCCTGCATCCGATGGATTCGCTGTCTGCTGACTCCCTTGACATCCTCGCGCCGGGGCCATCCATCGTCTTAGCCATAGTATCGGGCGCGCATGTCAACGCCAACGAAGGAGTGGCGTTCCTTGCGCGGCCGCTGAAGATTTGAGAATCAAGTGCAGATCAGCCAGCGCGGCTCGGAACGACCCTAGTCTCTTCGGAATAAATCAAGTGACTGCATTGCACATAAAAGACATCCTCCTTGCGCCCGGCAGCGGCGCATTCTTCTATGATGATCAAGAGGCCATCAGGTCCGGTGCGAGCCAAGACGGCTTTATCTATGTAGGCAAACCGATAACGCCTGGGTTCACGTCGATCCGCATTCCGGCATCTTCACTTAGTATTGGGCTTGTCCTTGCCGACGACACCGTCGTTTGGGGCGACATGATGAGCGTCCAGTACTCTGGTGCAGGCGGGCGCGATGATTTGTTTGAAACTGACCAAATCTCGGACTTGACGTCGCGCGTCGTGGCGCCACGGCTTCTCGATGCGGATGCGTCTCTTTACCTTGATGCCTGCGCGAAGGTTTTCGAGCCGATCGGACACGAGCGGTTACCTCTCGCGATTGAGTACGGGGTTAGCCAGGCACTTCTTCGTGCAGCGGCCTACCTTCAACGTAAGACGATGGCCGAGATCATATGCGCGGAGTTTGATCTGCCGCTACCGACGTGCCGCGTCCCGATTTACTGCCAAAGTGGTGACGCTCGCGAAGTCAACGTCGACAAGATGATTCTGAAAGGCGTGGACATCCTTCCCCACGGCCTGATCAATTCACGCCAGAAATTCGGCGTCGACGGTCAGACCTTCATGGAGTTCGTGAAGTGGGTTGCAACGCGTACGCGCCAAATCGGTCGCCCGGGGTATCATCCGGTGCTGCATTTCGATGTGTATGGCTGGATCGGCCAGGAAATCGGCCTGGAGCCGCAAAGCATCGCCGACTTTATCTGCAAAGTTGCAGATACTGTCCCTGATTTCACGCTCAACATCGAATCCCCGGCGGATTTTGGTTCGACGCAAGCTCAAATTGAGAACTACGCGAAGATCGTATCGATTTTGGACAACCGAGGTTCGATCGCACGCATTGTGGTGGATGAGAGATGCAATACGCTTGAGGATATCCGGCTCTTTGCCGAAGCGAAGGGCGCGCATCTCGTGCAGATCAAGTCCCCTGACGTCGGCTCAATTGCCGACACGGCGCGCGCAGTTCTCATCTGTAAGGCGAATAAGGTAGGGGCGTATGTCGGGGGAAGCTGTACTGAAACGGATCTTTCCGCCCAGGCTTCAGTCCACATTTCGGTAGCTACCCAGGCCGACATAATGCTTGCAAAACCTGGAATGGGTGTGGACGAGGCATTTTCAATCGTTGGGAATGAACAAAATCGGTTGCTGGCGATGCTGAACCGTCGTCGGGCTCAAAACCAAAATGTTGGATAAGAAGCACGGTGTCGCATGCAGAACTCTCTTGAGGGGATCATCGTCGTAGCCGTGGAGCAGGCCGTGGCCGCGCCTTATGCGTCGTCTCGCCTTGGGGACGCCGGCGCCCGGGTGATCAAGATCGAAAGGCCCGAAGGGGACTTTGCGCGACACTACGATAAACTGGTGCGGGGACAGAGCGCTTACTTCGTCTGGCTCAACCGGGGTAAGGAGTCGGTGTGTCTAGACCTGAGGTCGGAGGCGGACCGGGCCGTCCTAGAATCGCTCATCGCCAGTGCTGACGTCTTCATCCAGAATCTGAAGCCGGGCAGTATCGAAAAACTGGGTTTCGCGTCTGCTGATCTCCGTCGACGATATCCGCGGCTGATCACCTGCGACATCTCTGGCTTCGGGGATGCAGGGCCGTATTCCCATTTGAAGGCTTATGATCTCATCGTGCAGGCCGAAACCGGTTTATGCGCGATCACCGGAAACCAACAAGGGCCCGCGCGTGTAGGGGTCTCGGTTTGCGACATCTCAGCGGGCATGACAGCGCATAGCGCCATTCTTCAGGCGCTGTATCATCGCGAGGTCACCGGCGAAGGGACAAGCATCCAGGTGTCACTGTTCGATGCCGTCGCCGACTGGATGAACGTGCCGGTTCTGCAAAACGACTACAGCGGGTATCACACGGTACGCGCCGGCGTGAAGCACCCGTCGCTGGCGCCATATGGCGCCTATCGTTGTGCCGACGGCAAAGAGGTCATCTTTTCGGTTCAGAATGACCGTGAATGGGTGAATTTCTGCGAGAAGTTCCTGAAGCAGCCGGGGCTTACACGCGCACCTGGTTTTGCTGACAATATGGAGCGCCTCGGTCACAGTGCGCAACTTGATGAGATCATTGAACGGCGGTTTTCTGGATTATCCTGCCACGAAGCAATGCAGGAGCTCGAGGCGGCCGGCTTGGCATATGGCCGACTGAACGAAGTGGTGGATGTTTCAAGGCATCCACACATTCGCAGGGTGCAGGTTGCCACACCTGAAGGAACTGTAGACACTATAGCGCCCGCGGCGATTTTCAACTCTGAGCGCCCCTCGCTGCGCCCAGTTCCGGCTCTTGGTGCTCATACCGAAGCTGTCCGCGAGGAGGTTCTGGGACTTTTGCGCGAAAGAGCCGCGTCAGCGTGAGTGCGCGTCTCGGTAAAGTGAGTGCGCTCGCGATTTACACCGAGCCTGCAGACTTCGGCTCATCTCAGCGCACTGGCGGTCCAGCAAGCTCGGAGCCGGCTCGATGATCAAGGACAACGTTCCGGCCGTTGAAAGCGCGATGTCTGTACCGCGCTGGAGATCCTTGCTCTTCGTTCCCGCTCACGTTCCGCGCTTTGTCGAGGCGGCCCATGAGCGCGGGGCAGATGGCGTCATACTCGACCTGGAGGACTCCGTTCCGCACGATCAGAAGGGCCAGGCACGGCGGCAGCTTCCTGAATCCGTGGCAAAGGTTGGCCGAAAAGGTTGCTCGGTTTTGGTCCGCGTTAATCGTGGTTTACGCGCCTTGGCGGCCGATCTCGATGCAGCCGTGATGGCGGGTGTTGACGCACTTGTCCTTCCGAAGACGGAATCGGCAGAGTGGGTATCAGAGATCGCGGATGCGGTCTTGGAACTTGAACGAGAACGAAATCTTGAGCCGGGAGGCATCCAGTTTCTTGCCCAGATCGAGACCCCGGGCCCCCTGCAAAGGCTCGCGGCCATTGCGTCGTCGCATCGAAGGATGGTGGCGATGGCGCTCGGTCCGGAAGATTTCAGTGCCGCTGTTGGCGCTGCTCCGGGATTCGACCTACTGTTGACGCCGAACCTTTCTGTTCTGTTTGCTGCCCGTGCCGCCGGCTTGCTCCCGCTAGGCTTCGTAGGAAGCATCGGCGACTTCTCGGACACTGACAAACTTCGTGAAGCCGCGGTGCAGGCGCGGCGGCTTGGCTTTGCCGGAGCTTTGGCGATCCATCCAACACAGGTGGCCATATTCAATGAGGCTTTCTCGCCAAGCGAACAGGAACTCGAGTGGGCCCGTTGTGTCGTCGCCGCGGAAAACGATGCCGCCACGCGTGGACTCTCTGCATTCTCATTGAATGGTAAGATGATAGATCCGCCAGTGGTTCGGCGCGCCCACGAGATACTGGCTCTCGCCAACAATAACTGACCTGCCTTTAATCAGTAGCCGGACAGGCGTTGGTTTTCGATTCATGCCCCGATAGTTTTTTACTTGTCGCCCATCTCGTTTCGAGATAGATATGAAGCACTGGGGATCATGCCCGGATGGATTTGCTCATCGTGGACATCAGGCAGTTAAGATACTTTGTCGGCGTAGTCGAGGCAGGCAGCTTCACGAGGGCAGCTGCGATCCTGCACATTGCTCAAAGCGCTCTAAGCCTGCATGTGCGTCAACTGGAGGAAAGCTTCGGCACCCAGCTGCTGGTACGCGACAGGACCGGCGTTAGTGTCACGGCGTCCGGTGCAAAATTGCTTGAGCGCGGTCGGAGCATCCTTAGGGAAATTCAACTCACTGAGACGGAACTGACCAACACGGTGGCTGCTCCTTCCGGAGAGGTGACCATTGGCATTCCGTCCGGAGCCGCTCGCGTCCTTAGCGGTCCCCTGCTTGAATCGGTAAGAAGCGAATTGCCGAGGATCTCGCTTAAGATGATCGAGGGCATGACGGGACCTCTGGAGGAGTGGATGGCTGCTGGCCGCTTCAATCTGGCGGTCCTGTACCGCACTGCCGAGAGCGTGGGGCAAATGACGGTGCTGGCCCGCGAAGAGTTTTGCCTGGTGGTGCCGCCGGGTGAACCGCCTTTCGAAGATTCGATACCGCTCGCCGACCTGCATGCGTTTCCGCTGGCGGTTCCGATGCGCAATAACAATGTCAGGCGTTCGGTGGCTGATGTCGTTGCGCAGCACGGTTGTGTGCTCGACGTTAGATTCGAAGTCGACTCCCTTTCCACGATCATCAATATGGTCATGGAGGGAAAGGCGTATTCTATCCTTACCCCGTCGGCCATTCAGAAAGAAGCCTCTCAAGGGCAGGTCCGAACGGTGAAAATCATTGATCCCGTAATTACCCGATCCGTTGTCCTTGCCGTCAACCCGAAAGATGAGCGCTCTCCAGCCGTCTCTGCCGTCCGCAAGCTGATCCCCAAGGTCGTCAGGACATTGATCGACAGCAGGCACTGGTCAGCCACGGTTCCGGACCGGGCTTAGGCACATCCTTCAAACCATATTCCAGTGCTAGCACTCTTCCGCGGCTACCTGAGTCGTATCAATCTGGATTCGAGATGGTTTTGGGCGACATTCAATATTTGACCACATGCGACTATCGCGATGAAATCGCAGAGGTGCGAGGCACGGTCGGATATCGGCCGTTCTCGTATTGGCAGATTTATTCAAGCGGAGCATGCGATGTCCAACGCCACGACCTATCAGCTTTTTGTCAACGGCAGTTGGCGAGGCGGTAGTGACGGAATTACTCTGCCGGTAATCAATCCGGCGACGGAGAAGGTATTTGCCTCGGTGGCCTCGGCGACGATACCGGATCTGGATGAGGCCCTCGCTTCGGCAGAGCGCAGCCGCAAGGCCTGGTCCTCACGGCCTGCAAAAGATCGTGGCGAGATTCTCGTAGCGGCCGCCAAAATTCTGGCAGCGAAGGTTGAAGCGGCGGCTAGGGACCTGTCAGCCGAACAGGGAAAGACGATTGCCGAAGCAACAGGTGAGTACGCGCGCGCTGTCGAAACACTGGAGTGGAACGGCACCCACGCCGAAGAGCTGTCGGCCCCTATTCCGATGGGCCCGAACCGGATGATCATCCCGGAGCCCCTTGGAGTCGTTGCTGCCTTTACGCCTTGGAACTACCCGGCCGTTCTCATCGCCCGCAAGCTCGCCCCTGCTTTGGCGGCAGGTTGCCCGGTGATCCTAAAAGGGGCTGAAGAGACACCAAGCGCGGCTGTCCATTTCGTCGAAGCCTTGCGACAAGCGGGTATCCCGGACGGCGTGGTCAATCTCGTCTTTGGCGTTCCGGTGCAAATATCCCGGCACTTACTCAGCTCGCCGATCGTCAAGGTCCTAACTTTCACGGGCTCTACCGAGGTTGGAAAACAGCTCGCCAAGCTCGCCGCCAACAACCTGCAGCGGTGCATTCTTGAACTCGGTGGGCACTCCCCGGTCGTTGTATGCGAGGATGCCGACCTGGCAAAAGCCATACCGGCAATTTCGGAATACAAGTTCGAGTGCGCGGGCCAAAGCTGTAATGCGCCCAGCAGGATTCTCGTCGCGCGGCCTCTCTATGAGGAATTCCTGTCCCGGATGACGGAAGCTGCCCGCAAGATCAAGATCGGCCCACCGGACGACCCGGCGACGGAGATGGGCCCAATGGCAAACGCGCGACGAATCGAGGCCATGCAGCGTCTGGTCATGGATGCAGTCGTTCGCGGCGCCCGCATCGAAACCGGGGGCACCCGCCTTGGCCAGCCGGGTTTTTACTGGCCACCAACCATCCTGACAAGGGTACCAAAGGATGCGAAAGTGCTTCATGACGAGCCGTTCGGGCCGATCCTCACCGTGGCGCCGTTCGACACCGTCGAGGAGGCGATCGAAGAAGCCAACGCCACCGAGTATGGCCTGGCCGCCTACTTCTTCACCGGCGCCGCCGATGCGAAACAGGCGCTGATTCGCGGTCTTTCGGCAGGCGCCCTCAGTGTAAATTACCTGAAAGGGGTTTCCGCAGATGCGCCATATGGGGGCGTCAAACAGAGCGGTTATGGATACGAAGGCGGCGAGCAGGGGGTGCGGAGTTTCCAGAGTCTGAAACTGGTCAACGGATTCGATTCATGCGGATGAAATTTCGTGAATAAGACAAGACGGACCATTGCCGGGGAGGATATCACAAAGAGCGTCGCAGACGCCCTTCAGTACATCTCGTATTACCATCCTCCCGACTATATCCGGTACCTTTCGCAGGCATACACTCGCGAACAGAGCCCGGCTGCGAAGAACGCCATCGGGCAAATCCTGCTGAACTCTCGCATGGCGGCCTTCGGGCGGCGCCCGATCTGCCAGGACACCGGCCTCGTCGTGGTCTTTGCCAAGGTCGGCATGGACGCCCGCATCAAATCAACGGCCAGTTTCGCTGACCTCGTGAATGAGGGCGTCCGTCGGGCATATCTCGACCCGGACAACCCGCTTCGGGCATCGATCGTTGCCGATCCGCTCGCCGGGCGGGTCAACACGCGTGACAACACGCCGGCGGTCATCCACATCGACCTCGTGCGCGGCAACCAGATTGAGATCACGATCGCCGCAAAAGGCGGCGGGTCGGAAAACAAGGCGCGTTTCACCACCCTGATCCCCAGCGCGTCCGTTGCCGACTGGGTGGTCGACACCGTTTCGACCCTTGGCAGCGGATGGTGCCCACCCGGCCTGATCTCGGTCGGCATCGGTGGTAGCGCTGAAAAGGCGATGCTGCTGGCCAAGGAGGCCATGAACGAGCCGCTCGACATGTCGGAACTGCTTTCCAGGGGGTCTTCAAACGCGGAGGAGGAACTGCGGATCGAGCTTTATGAGCGAATTAACGCGCTGGGCATTGGCGCCCAGGGCCTTGGTGGTCTGACGACAGTGGTTGACGTCAAGGTTGCGACCTATCCTACACATGTGGCGTCCAAGCCTGTGGCACTTATCCCGCAATGCGCCGCTAACCGGCACTTGAAGTTTACCTTGGACGGCACAGGGCCGGTACACCTCCGACCGCCCGACTTTTCGGAATGGCCCCAGATCGGTCATGAGGATTTGCACACGACCGGCGTCCGTCGGGTCAATCTCAATGCGCTCACGAAGGAACAGACGGCATCGTGGCGCTGCGGGGAAACCCTTCTTTTGTCCGGTAAGATGCTGACGGGCCGTGACGCCGCCCACAAGCGAATGGTCGAGCTGATCGATGCCGGCAAGCCCCTCCCGGTAGATCTGCGGGAACGCGTGATCTACTACGTCGGACCCGTCCGCGCGGTGAGGGATGAGGTCGTCGGGCCGGCTGGCCCGACAACCTCCAGCCGCATGGACAGTTTTACTGAAAAGATACTCGCCGAGACCGGGCTATATGCGATGGTCGGCAAAGCGGAGAGGGGCCCAGTGGCCATCGAGTCGATTGTCAGACACAAAACGCCCTATCTCGTCGCAGTGGGCGGCGCTGCGTACCTGATTTCTAAGTCCATCAAGACGGCGCGGCTGATTGCCTTTGAAGACCTGGGCATGGAAGCCATCTATGAATTCGAGGTGCAGGACATGCCGGTCATCATGGCTGTCGATGTCGAGGGAAATTCTATTCACAATTCCGGGCCTCTTGAGTGGCGTAAGCGCATGGCGGCCGACAGCATCGCACGCAACATCGGCGTTTGAGTCTTCCGGCTGGGCGATCCGGCCAGGCTCCATGTCGCGACATCGGGTCGGGCGCCGGACTCTGGGCCGTGGCGGTAACGCGAGCGGCTTTTGCGGGGCCCAGGCTCCTCGGCGAGCCAAAGAAGAAAGGCCTTCAAGTCATCTCGAAGCCAAATGCGCCGATTAAACACTGCATGACCATGCCGTCCGCGCGATCGATGCTCAAATGCTGCGAGGGTGCAATCAGGTAAAGTAGCGCCGGTACTGACCATCCATTTACGCCCAGATCGATGCCGACAGGCGATCACCGCTCTGTGCGTCATCGCATAGGGGAGGGCAATGCCCAACTGTTCTGCATCCCTTCTGATTGGATCGCTCTCAGTCAGATGACATTCCTAGCCTCACACTGACCCGTTTCGGGCCGAAGACAGATAGGTCCACTAAACTCCCTCGCTTCGATCGATGATAGAATTTCGGGCACCAACTGCCCTTTCGACCAGTTTGAGAGCAACAGATCATGAAGTCGAAACCAAATCCTGTGCAACTAGACGATTGGGATATCCGGATTCTCTCAGAGATCCAATCAGATGGTCGGATTTCAAAAAGCGAGCTCGCAAAGCGTGTTCACCTTTCAGCGTCGGCCTGCTCAGAACGGCTCCGCGTGCTGCAAGCCGCAGGCATCATTGAGGGATTCTATGCGCGACTCAGTCCAGCCCTCATCGGGGGCATAATCTCTATAATGGTGGAAGTGGTTTTGGACCGCCATCGTCTCGAGGATCAAAGACACTTCGAGGCTGCCATCCAAAACGTCCCGGAAATCCTGGACTGCTGGGCAATCGGGGGACGTATCGATTATCTGATGCGCGTTTCGTCTCCCTCCATGGCTGCGTATCAAGATTTCATGGAGGGACTCCTGCAGGCAGGATTGGGGATCAACCAATACTACAGCCTTGTCGTGACGAAGCCAGTGAAAGCCAATTCACCGATTCCGTTGTCCTCATTCAAGCGGAGATGAACTCTGAAGCGTTTCCGTCGGCAACTAGTCCCGATTCCGCGAATTCATCGGTCAGATACGCACATTTCCGCGAAATTCGAGAGGCCGTTGCGCATATAACGAGCCCTTAACCGAGTGTTCTGCTTCAATTTTTCGGGCGAAGAGCAGCGAAGCGTTTAAGCAAACTAGTCGGGCCGAAAAGTCCTTCGCCCAGGATGTAAGCTCAGAGCACATATTGCCAAAGACCTTTGAGTGCCTGCTCTGCCACAAGCTCACAACTATGTAGATATGGAGGGAATTATGGCTGGAAGACCCGACAACCCCGGAAAGGGACCACCAGATAATCCGGGAAAAGGACCGCCTCACGGAGTGCCTTCCGGGCCGCCTCACGGTGTTCCGCCGGGGCCGCCCGTGCCCCCGCCGCGCAAGGTGGGATGAGAGGATGGTTGATCCCGATTCATCCATTACGACCCCGGCGCAGCCAGTTCCCCGCTGGGAGAAGCGTTATCCGGGGCGGCTTAAATACGAACTCGACGCGCTGTACGCCGCCGGAATAACGCCTGAGATTGACGAGCAGGCCCTCTCTTCCGGGCGATTGTCGCTAACACTCGACTGGCCGCTCGATAGGGCGACGACCCTTCGGTTGCAGGCTGTCTTTCCCGACGCTTACCCGCACTTTCGGCCTCAGGTCTTTCTGCTCGCCGGCCTTGACCCACCGCCGACGCGCCACCGCAGTCCTATCGAGGGCAATCTCTGCCTGCTCGGCCGCGACACCCGGCAGTGGACACCGGGCTGGACGCTTTGTACGTTGCTCGAAAAACAGCTCGCCGACTCCGTGCGTGGTACCGGTGAGGAAGACCAGCAGGGCGAGCCTGCCGAATACTGGTGGAACAACCTTGGCCGTTATTCCGGATCTTATTGTCTGATCGACAGCGGCTGGGATGTCGGCGACACCTCGCAGGGCACATTGCAGCTGCGTTACATCCAAGATCAAACGGTCAAAGTGGAGGCCGAGAACGGTCCAATCCATATTCCAGCGGTCAGGGCCTATGTCGAAGAGGTTCGCGCTGAGGATGGCCAAGTGCTTCACCAATGGGCGGGTCCGCTCCCAACCGACCTGGCCGACGCGAAGAATCAGCTGGAGGTTCCGTGGGTAAGATCAAAAGACACGATGCTGCCCGAACCTCAGCTCGACGCACAGCTAAAAAGGCTCCGCCAAGATTACTCATGGCTCCAGCGTACCCGGCCACGAAAGTACGGTTCAGGTCTGAAGTTTGACCTCCGCGCACTCGTCTATCCGAGCGAGCTCGGCTTTGGTGAGACGGGCCTCGGCTGGTGCTTCGTCATGGTCTTCGGTCATGCACACGGCTTTGAGCCGAAGAAGAACAAAGCCCCCAAATCATTGCGTATCACGGCGTTGCCCGTTTTTCGCGCCGGGCCGGGCGACATTGGCTGGCGTGTTCCGGCCGTTGCATCCCTTAAAGACAAGCGGATCATTGTGGTGGGCGTTGGCGCCGTCGGCGCACCGGTAGCGATCGAACTGGCTCGCAACGGATGCCGCACCCTCGATCTCGTTGAACATGACATTGTTGAGCCTGGAAACACGATCCGCTGGCCGTTGGGCGCAGCCGCCTGGGGTCAGCGCAAGACAGACGCCTTGCAGGGTTTTCTCGCTCGCCAGTATCCGGCAACCGAAGTCCGTAGCCATTCGCATTTTATAGGTATTGCGGCGCAGGCTCTGAGCGATCCGGGTGACGACGATATCCTCGACTCGCTCATCAGGGACGCTGATCTCGTTATCGATGGCAGCGCTTCGCACGGCGTTACAACCCTGCTGGATGACCGCTGCCGAAGCGCAGCCGTTCCCCTCATAAGCTTGTCCGCGACGCCGACGCTGGAGGGCGGCACCGTTGTCCGACACGTCCGCGAAAGCGGCTGCCCGAATTGCCTTTTGCACGCATGGCACAAGCACGAGATCGAACCCCCGCCAGGACAGGATGCCGGTGACGAGGCCCTGACCCAGCCGGCGGGGTGCAGCGAGCGCACATTCACCGGTGGCGACTATGATCTGCAGGAACTTTCGCTGCAGGCGGTGAGGCTGGCCATCGATACCCTCTCGGGTAAGGCGGACGATTGTTCGGTCGTGCAGACACTCAGCTTTGTTGATGATGAACGAGCGCGCTGTCCGCCGAGCTGGCGTGTCGATCCGCTGCCAAAACACCGGAACTGCCGGGGCGGGCATTGATGTTGCCGGATGTTGATGTCTGGCTGCCTAACATCGTGACTCAGGAATGCGCGGTTGAAGCCGACACCAAACTCCCATTAGAGACCGGCGGCACTTTCATGGGCTGGTGGTTGAATCCTGATACCGCCGTCGTAACCGCCATGATTGGTCCCGGACCCGGCGCCCTTCACGAGCGCTTCCGGTTCCAGCCGGATCAGCAATGGCAGCTTGAGCAGATTGCCGCCCAATATGAGCGTTCGGGTCGCCGCGAGACTTACCTCGGCGACTGGCATAGCCACCCCGGCGCTTCGAGCGGCGCGCTGAGTTGGACCGACCGCGGCGTCCTTCGCCGCGTTATCGCCACACCAGAAGCCCGCTGCGCAATGCCGCTGATGATGATTCTATGGGGTTCTTCCGGCACATGGCAGCTGACGGCGTGGCGAGCACAAACGGTGCCGCGGGTGGTGCTCTGGGACAAGCTGCATCTCGATCCGGTGCAGATAAGGGCCTTTTGAAATCTCCGCACACGCAGATGCCAGCGGCTTGATGAAAGGCATGACCTGGCATCCGCTTCGGTCAGGCGATGATCCGGCCAACCTGCGCGAGGAACGGCCTGCCCGGCAGCGTGGGCTGCAGCGGGTGAAGTAACGGCCGCGCCCACCGGCGTGGACCCGCTGCATTGGCTGCTCCTGACCACCCATGCGGGAACCTGCTCCGCCGGGGCCTGGCCGATTGTCGCTTGTACACGCAGCGCTGGTTGATCGAGCAGTTCTTCCGAGTGATGAAGACCCAGGGCTTGAAGATCGAGACAGCCAGTTGCAATCGGGACAGATGGAAGCGTCTACTGCTGTGTGGACACGGTGTCGAGCCTTGGCGAGCCCGTCCAAATCTATGCGAAAGAAGAATCTAGAGCACGTCCTGGGATCGTAAGTCGATCGTCATGTGAAGAGGGGACCTTTGCTGCTCGATGAGGAGACTGCGGAGGGTCTTCTCGAGCATGCTTCCCCTGCCGCCCGACTCAGCGATCCCGACGCCTTCATAACGCTGCGAATCTGCTTTGAGAGGGATGGCAATCCTGAATAGCCCAAGGCGTGCCGCCACGAGCGTGCGCATCACTATATCCCCGAAAATATTCTGGCGACACGAAGAACGCATCGCGGAAGTTCTATTGGGCTGCTGGAGGGGGATCTTCGGACAGCGCCTCTCGTAAAACCGTCCCCGGGTTATCAGGTACCTTCGCAAACATCCGCCGAAGAACAGAACACGGCGGCGGCCACACTGATCCCTTATCCGCCTCAAGGAGAAGGTAAACTCCAGAAACCTTGGTTTTCACTGCGTTCGAGGCCGATTTTCGCGAATTCGTCGGCTAAAGACGTGCATTCCCGCGAACTCGAGAGGTATTTGCGGCTACACTTGTTTTCAATAGGCGGCTGGGTGAGTGTCTTCTGCCTACTGCTCGCGAGGAGGGGAACTATGAGATTGAGCAATTTGGGGACTGAGCAGCTGCGGGAGAAGGACCGAAGCTTCGTCTTTCATCCGTCTACACACTTGGCCAAGCACAGCCGCGGCGAGACGCCAAACCGGATCATGGCCGGTGCAGAAGGCGTGTACATCTGGGATACCGACGGCCGAAAGAGCCTTGACGGTTTCGGAGGGCTTTACTGCGTCAATATGGGATATGGCTGCACGGAGATTGCGGAGGCCATCGCGCGTCAAGCGCACGAGTTGCCGTTCGCCCATGTCTATGCGAGCCAGGGAACCGAGCCAGTCGCACTCTTGGCAGAGGCCGTCGTCGAATATTTCGGCCAAAACATGCGAAGGGTTTTTTTCGGCCTCTCCGGATCCGACGCCAACGAAACCAACATCAAGCTGGTTTGGTACTACAACAACATTCTCGGTCGCCCGGAAAAGAAGAAAATCATTTCGCGGAATCGCGGATATCACGGGTCAGGGTTGGTCACGGGTAGCCTGACGGGTCTTGCCTTCTTTCACGATTTCTTCGACCTGCCTTTGGATTTGGTGCGCCATACGACGACGCCACACTACTATCGCCAGGCGCGCGACGGCGAAAATGAGGAGGCGTTCTCCAGGCGTTGTGGCAACGAACTTGAAGCCCTTATCCTCGCCGAAGGCCCAGAGACCGTTGCAGCCTTCATCGGAGAGCCGGTACTTGGGACCGGGGGCATCGTTCCGCCTCCGAAGGGGTACTGGGCTGCGATTCAGGGGGTGCTTGACAAGTACGACATCCTTCTTATTGCCGATGAGGTGGTCTGCGGCTTCGCGCGAACCGGTGAGAAATTCGGTTCCCACCTCTATGGCATGCGCCCGGATTTCGTAACCATCGCCAAGGGCTTGAGTTCCGCCTACCTTCCTATCTCCGGTTCGATTATCGGTGACCGGGTCTGGTCGGTTTTGGAACAAGGGACGGAAAAGCACGGGCCACTCGGCCATGGCTGGACATATTCTGGTCACACGCTTTGCGCGGCGGCCGCGCTTGCTAACATTAAATTGCTAAAGGAAAGAAACATCCTGGAACATGTTCGGGACGTCGGACCCTATTGGCAAGCCCGCATGAAAGCCGAACTGGAGCGACATCCCATTGTCGGCGAGGTTCGCGGCGTCGGCATTCTATCCGCCGTGGAGCTGATGCGGGATCCGAAGGGTCGGGTGCCATTTGAACCCGGACTTCAGGTCGGCGTGCGCGGCGCCGCTGCTCTGTTTGAAAATGGTGTCATAAGCCGCGCTATGCCGCATGGCGATATCCTCGGCTTTGCCCCACCTCTGATCATTACCCGAAAAGAGATCGACATCATCGTCGAGGCAGCCGCGAAATCAGTCGATACGACCTATCGCGCGCTGAAGGCGGAGGGCGCGATATGATCTGACGTGACGGATGACGCCTCCCACTCGGATCGACCAGGATATGACCTCCGGGAGCCCTGTGGCGTCATGAGCTGGCGCGCGCAAAACAACCCCCTTCGCTTTTAAGGCAACTTGCATGGAGGATGTGCGAGCCGATGCCGAAAATGCGAGGTCAATCTCGAAAAATACAGAACCGCCTTCGCGTCCGAGACGGTGACGTAGGACTGCTGCAAGAATTGTAGAGGTGATGCTCTCACAGACCACAGACCGTGAGGCTGAGCTCCTCCATGGAGCAGTCTCAACAGCCCCGCAGACAGACACCCCGACCGTAATGAAGTGCAAACCCCAGAGGACAACTGTCACTGCTGAGAGATGACGCTGGAATGAGGTCTCGGTGTCGATAAGAGCGTCGTCGAAGCACATATCGCCCTCCCAAGGCGCACCGGCCCGGCACGGAGCTCAGTCTCCTGCCGGGCCTGCATGGCCGCGCTTTGGTCGACCCGGGCTCCGATATGGGCGGCCAGAAGCCATGAGCCAACTCACTGCAATTTAGGTATGCAAGACGTTTTTCATAGATTTGTCGAGCAAATCGCAGACAGCGCTGACGCGACAGACCTGCGCAACGCTTTACGGGAGATTGCCTCTTCGCTCGATTTGCCGTCTTTTGCCTATCTTTTCCCTTCGCCTGGCAAGGGCCGCAAGGTGCGCCTGATTTCCACCTACCCTCAATCCTGGACATCTCACTACCTTCACAGTCGGTATGAAAAGATTGACCCGGTTATCCATCAGGCGCGTGGTGGTCAGGAACCATTCAACTGGGATGCGCACGGCGCTGATCTCGAACTGTCGACGCAGCAGCGACAATTGATGGATGAGGCGACGCAATTCGGCATTCACTGCGGCTTTACGATCCCGATCCATGACAGCACCGGTACGTTTGCAGCGCTGACCTTCGCCTCGGATGAAAGGCGACCACTGTTCTTCCGCCTGATTGACCGATATGACCGCGTGCTGCAGCTCATCGCGGTCTTCTTCCATCTTCATGCCTGTCGCAAGTTGGCCGACGGCAGGATCGTGGATGGCGTTGCCCTATCGCGAAGGGAAATCGAGTGTCTGAAGTGGGCGGCTCGCGGAAAGACGGCGTGGGAGATCGGCCGCATCTTGGGAATCAGTCGGCACACCGCAGCCTATCATCGGGATAACGCCAGGATGAAGCTTGGCGTGAAGACGGTTATTCAGGCAGCCGTTCGGCTTGCACTATCCAGGCCATCTCTCTTCACCTGAACCCCGAAACCTAGGCACATGCACAGGTTGTATCAACTCCGGCCTTTGCCTTCAATCGCAGGTGCTATCCATGCGAGGGAGAAAGGCCATCATGATGCAGTTGATCACGCCGGATTGCTACGCTGAGTTCAGCGACGAGCTCGAGCAGATGCACCGCTTGCGGTATCGCATCTTCAGGGATCGACTTGACTGGGACGTTTCGTTCAGCGGCGGCTATGAGGTCGATCCGTTCGACGCGCTTCGTCCCCACTACCTGTTGCTGCGTGCGTCCACCGGGCGCATCGACGGTTGCGTGCGCCTGTTGCCGACCACCGGACCGACGATGCTGCGCGACAGCTTCTGCGCTCTCCTTGCAGACCGTTCGGCGCCGGAAGATCCGCGGGTTTGGGAAAGCAGCCGTTTTGCGCTTGATCTGCCGCCTTCCGCGCCGAAACAGGCGGGCATCGCTGTTGTCACCTACGAGCTGTTTGCCGGGATGGTCGAGTTTGGGTTGTCACGTGGTCTACGCAGCATCGTTACTGTAACGGATCTGCGCATAGAGCGCATCTTGCGTCGCGCCGGCTGGCCACTCGAACGGCTGTCCGATCCGCAAACAATTGGCAACACACGCGCCGTTGCCGGATATCTCGACGTCTCGAGAGAGAGCTTGGAAGCCCTCCGTCGCAATGGCGCACTCAAGGGCCCGGTACTGTGGACACCGGTCATGAAGATCGCCTGAGCCTGGAATCCAACCCGTTCCTGGAAACGATGCAATGGACGAAATAATACCTGGCCCTGCCTGGCCGGACAGGCAAGATGATGGTGACTATGGCTATGTCGAGCGGCTGACCAGCCGAGGCTGGGCCTGGGAATTCCTCAGGCGCAATCCGGACTTCCAGAAGGATCTGGCGAACGCGCTGCGCGGTGCCGAACGCACGAACGCCCGGTCCGTGGATATTATCAGCCTGCCGTCGACCCCTGTTGATTTCTCGAGGTGGGGCCTTCTGTTTTGCAAGCTCGAAAGGAACTGATGCGAGCGTCTTTTGGTGCCCTTGGCAATGTCCGCATGTTTTGCCGGTGGGTGCCGAAATGGCGGCGCGGCCGCGCGGGGTCGACGTGCTCGATCTCGCCGAGCTCTCCTGCAGCATCTCCATACTCGTCACGCGGGATGGGCATCAGCACCTCCTTGTCGAGGACAATGGCAGGAGCTTCCAGTTGGCTGCTTCAGGCGTCAGCATCCTCGAACCTGTGCGTTTGACATCCTCCGCCCTCTGGTCGCCAGAGGAACTGAAGCAACGGCTGAACGCGCTGGAATGTCTGAACAGCCTCCGTTCGACCGGCAGGTTGCAACCAGGATTCTTTCCGACCGAGCCCCGTTGCTCGCGGCTGCGCCGAGTGTTGCGTGCGCTCGACGGCTCCATCGCTGGCGCACCACACCGCGAAATCGGCCTTGCCCTCTTCGGCAGAGCCCGCGTCGAGCAGGACTGGGCCGACCCCGGTGACCATCTTCGCGACAGCGTCCGCCGTGCAGTCAGACGCGGGCGCTCGCTTATGAACGGCGGGTATAAGCGGTTTCTTCTATAGCGATCGTCACTCTTAGGCCTCTTGGCCAGTGAACAGCTCTTTGTACCCGGCGATCACCAGCCAGTGGGCGCGCGCGAGATGGCTGCGAACCGCCTTTTGGGCGCGAGCTGGCTCTCGCACTGGATCAATCCCCAATATCGCCTGCGCCATCTCTTCTTCGCTGGCATTGCCGGCGCATGCGTCTATGAGTCTCAGATAGATCCTGAAGTGCTCATTGTCATAAGCGGTCAGGCTCTCCGCCCAGGGGACCTCGTCGGCAACAGCAGGTTGGAGCAATCTGTCTTCCATCTCATATCTCGCTATGAATTATCCCGCGTCCGCCTTTGACTGGACAATATCCTAAAATGGGATAATCCGAAACTGGGATTAGTCGGTGAGCCAGTTCTTCCTGGCCGGTTCGTCTGATGCCGAAATCCCTTCGATCACCTCGCCAGCGCTGGCTGCTGAAAAGGTTGATAGCGGCGCGCAAAAATAACGGATTCACCCAGAGCCAGGTTGCTGAAATGCTAAGCCGCCCGCAGTCGTTCGTCGCCAAGTATGAGGGTGGTGAACGTGGGCTGGACGTAATTGAGTTTCTCGACGTAACCGAGGCTCTCAAAATCGATCCTTGCGAGCTTCTGGCACAAATGCGTCACTCTCGTGACCTGTAGGTGGCGTCGCACTTTGTTTGGGTGTCAAACTTCACGATTTACGTCCTTGAGTTCTCGGATCAGCGGGATTTGCCCTCGCTAAAGTGATGCCGTGCAGCCGCTCCCCTTTGTTGTCTCTGATTTTTGTAGAGAATCCTCGGTGGTGAAATCGTCGACAAGAGGGTGGCTTCTCGTGCATGGAAATCCGAGAGGTCTTTGCCCGCAAACTGCATAGGCATCGCAAAAAAAGAAACTGTCGCAAGAAGCGCTGGCCCATGAGGCTGGCGTCGACCGAACGTATGTCAGCGCACTTGAGCGCTCGGTCTATGCAGCCATCATTGATACGGTGGCAAAACTCGCCAGAGTGCTCGGAATCGAGCCGGCCGATTTACTCGACCCTCATTCTGAATGAATCTGGAAGCAGCGACGAAACCGCGGTTGATGAGACTCGACCAGAAGTTTTCCAGGCATTCATGCTGCTGACAGGAGCATCCGCGCGCGTGGCGACGCGCACCACGTGCTCGTGAACCGAGCCCGCTTTTCTTCGGCAAGCTCAGGCGGTCTCGGCCATTCGGCTTCGCCCCTTGGCGTGGGCAGCCCTTCGGGCTGAGACGGCCGCCGCCCTTGCGGGCGGCGCGGTTTGTCTGTTGGCCTTTCCCGGTGGCGCGGGGTGGGCGGCACTCCCTTCTAGGCCCGCCGCGGCAGCCCGCAACCCTTCGCGTGCCGCTCAGGGTCCTCCTCTTCGTTCCGGTCCTTCGGATGCGCTCCGCCTCCCACGGCGGGCCTTTCCGGACGCGACTCGCCGCCCACCCCGCTCACATGGGGACTTTGTCGTCAAGGCTGTCTTCGCATATCAACCTCGATGCGTTGTGATCCAAGGTCCGAGCCTGTCGTCTT
>NZ_JAMYUA010000067.1:0-21265 GCF_040322715.1 Mesorhizobium sp. M0106
CCAGAACGGTCGCGGTGGTGGTGCCGTCGCCGGCGATGTCGTTGGTCTTCGAAGCAACTTCGCGGACCATCTGCGCGCCCATGTTCTCGAACTTGTCCTCAAGCTCGATTTCCTTGGCGACGGTGACGCCGTCCTTGGTGATGCGCGGTGCGCCGAACGACTTGTCGATGACGACGTTGCGGCCCTTGGGGCCGAGCGTGACCTTCACCGCGTCGGCGAGGATGTTGACGCCGCGCAGCATGCGCTCACGAGCGTCGCGGGAGAATTTTACGTCTTTGGCAGCCATTTTTTACTCCTGGGCATTTCGCCCGAAATTCAGATTGGATGGTGCGGATGAAAGGCGGCGGCGTGTCAGCCGATGACGCCCATGATGTCCGCTTCCTTCATGATCAGAAGGTCTTCGCCATTGAGCTTGACTTCGGTGCCCGACCACTTGCCGAACAGGATGCGGTCGCCGGCCTTGACGTCCAGCGGGACGAGCTTGCCGACCTCGTCACGGGCGCCGGAACCGATGGCGATGATCTCGCCTTCCTGCGGCTTTTCCTTAGCCGTATCGGGGATGATGATCCCGCCGGCGGTCTTCGCTTCGGACTCAACCCGACGAACGACCACGCGGTCATGCAGCGGCCGGAAATTCGACTTTGCCATTTTTGGATTTCCCTGGTGCGGATGTTGAACGGTTCTCCGTTGCCGGAGCGTGGTTAGCACTCACCAGAAGCGAGTGCTAACGCGGCAGTGAGATAGGCCGTAGGCTCCTGCTAGTCAAGACGGAAGAGGGACGGGCGAAGAGCAAACGAGCGTGGAAGCACCGAGCCCTTTACGTGAAAGACGTCGGAGATCGGACATGGATGGGGCGGCTCACCATTTGTAACTGAAGGCTTTATTCATTTGGCACGATTGGTGCAGCGGATGATCCGCAAACGTTGCGCGCGACAAATATGAGAGGTGAACGCCATCAGGACTCTTGCGGTTAACGGGTCCACTCGGTGTTTACGGTGTTGGCCGCCGCGCGGGCGCCAGGACTCCGGCATCCCGATAGTCACCAATCCAATCTGCGGAGAACAGGAGGCAAGACGAGAGCGACAGTCAGCATGAACTCGAATTTGAAATGATTGGCCAAAGCAACTGCCATCGCCTTGCTCTGGACGGTCACGGCTACGTCGGCGGACGAAGGTATGTGGATGCCGGGCCAGACTGCGGAAGCGCGGCCATGCGGCCGTCTGGACGCTGACCCGCTCAACGCGATCGTATCACTGGGCGGATGCTCCGCCTCGTTCGTCAGTCCACAAGGGCTGGTCGCAACCAATCATCACTGCGTGTTCGAATGCATTCAATACCACAGCAAAGAGGGCCAGGACTATCTCACAGACGGCTTTCTGGCGAAGAGCCCTGGGTGAAGAATTGCCCGCGGCGCCAGGCAGCCGAATCCATGTGATCGAGGACATGCGGGATGTGACCGCCGAAATACTCAAGGGCGTCTCGGACAAGCTGAATGGGTTTGCCCGCTATGAGCGGCTCGCCACGAACCGCAAGGCCCTGATCGCCGCATGTGAAGGGCAGCCCAATCGCCGCTGCGACGTAGGGGCCTATTATGGCGGCGCCTCCTACTATCTCCAGCAGAAGCTCGAAATCGAGGACGTGCGCCTTGTCTATGCGCCCGCGCTCGGCATCGGTAACTTCGGCGGCGAAACGGACAATTGGATGTGGCCGCGCCACACAGGCGACTTCGGCTTTTATCGCGCCTATGTCGCTCCTGATGGTTCCTCCCGGCCATATGCGCGCGACAATGTGCCTTACCGCCGAAGAGTTGGCTACCCATAGCCTGTGCAGGCGTCAAGGAAGGCGACCTTGTGATGGTCGCCGGCTTTCCCGGCGCAACCCACCAGTTCCTGACGGCGGATGAAGTCCGGTTCAACTTCGCGCAATTCGAACCGCGGTTGCAGCGTTCGCTCTCGGATTATGCCGCCCAGATCAAAAGGGAACGGCAGGCAATCGCGAGGCGCAGATCCATTGACCGCCCGCTTCACAAATTGGCTCGGCCTAAAACGCATGGGAAAAGCAGAAAAGGCAACAGATCGGCACCAGAATGAATATGGCCGCGCGAACTGACAGACGCGCCAACAATCGGCATCTCGCATGGTCGGTGGCACTGGACGTGGCTCCCACCCTGCTGGCGCGACTCCCCATCAGGTCGTCGGGGTTTCGCTGGCGAAAAAAACTTCCGCGTGTCTCTGCGCGATCCATCCCGCTTGCGCGTGCCTAGTCAACCAAAAAACTGACCATCTGCAGGATCAGGATCAGCAAAAAAAAGCCAAAGGCAGACGCCAAAACAGCTGCCAGCAGGACGATGCGTTGTTTCTTCACCCACAGTTCCCCCGGGAGAGAGTCTAATGATAATCCTTAAAAAAGGCGCCCTTGAACAGGGCGCCCTACGCTCATTTGTGCAAGTTTAAAGATTAGCTTGCCTGCTTTATGTAATTAAACGTTTCTTTTGTGCGACACTTCTCCAAGTGTTACTTGCACAAATCGAACGTATCGCACATTTAGACGAACTGTACATTCGATAGCGACTTTGACGCATGCGTTTACTGGCGGTATGCATCCTTCACCGTTGCCGCAAGGCATTGGCCCACTCGCGCGGCACCTCCTTCACGACAAAGGTTGAAAGCCCGTCCTCGGGCGTTTCATTTCCAAGATCACTTCGATCCACTCATACGGGCTTCCCGAGCGAGACCGTGGGTTCGGACGGTGCGAATGAATTTCTCGTTATAATCGAATTGATTATAAGGGTATATTTCTACGTTGAGTATAAAGGATGTCAAGCCCGCGCCAGCGGCAATTTTGTCCGGGCGACCGCCGTTTCGTCGAGGACATGGTGGCGGAAGCGATAAAGCTTCGCCGGCCGACCGCCGGTGTCAAAAGCACTTTCGCCGGTCTCCTCCACCAGTTCCTGCTGCTCCATCAACCGGCGAAAGTTCTGCTGAAGCGCCCCTGCCGATGTAGTCGTCAACGCCGTCCGCGTCAGCGCATTGCCATCGGCGAGAAGCCAACGACATTGTTGATGACGAACGTAACGATCCGCGGCTTCAGAGAGGAATGCGCGCTTCGTCCAGATGGATGGAGTGGGCTGGCAGGTCCGGGCGGCCGCGCCGTTGAGGATGCAGCATCGAGAGCCGCGCTCGCCGAGGATGACATAGGTCGAGATTCGCGCGCCGGAAGTCTTGCTCCATGTCTCCACGAATCCATTGGCAGGATCCCGGCTTCTTCGCAGTGGTCAGGGTCGAGCGTTATCGAACCGTGGTAGTTGAGGTTTGCTTCGACGTGGATGCCGTGCAGCTTGCCGGCGACTATTTTTCGCATTGGTCCCGTTGTCCTATTCATCTCACAAAGTCAGTCCTGATGTTGAGCAGCTTCGCTGGGCTAAATCCCGACGAGGAGCGCCCCGCCGCTGAGTCCCGCACCTGCCGCCGCCAGGAGTATTTTCTTGCCCGGCCGAAACGGCTCCGCTTGATTGGCGAGCGACAGTGAGAGCGGGATCGTCGCGGCCGAAGAGTTGCCGTATTCGGCAATCGTCTTGACAATTGCTTGATCCGCTATGCCGAGGTTACTCCCGACAGCATCGAAAATGCGAGCATTGGCCTGATGCGGCACGAACCGGTCGACATCCTGTGGTCGCACTCCGGCAGCGGCTAGCGCGCTTATCGAGCAATCGGTCATCATCTCGACGGCCTTTGCGAACACTTCGCGGCCGTCGGTCATCGTCATTCGGGTTTGCGCGAGGTCGAGGTCACCGTGGAACGGGATGTTGCTTCCTCCTGCGGGAATCTGGATCAGGCCGTATCGCGAGCCGTCCGAATCCACGGAGGCACCGAGAATCCCCCGACCAGTATCCTCGCACGGACCGATCACGACGGCGCCGGCGGCATCGGCAAACAGCACGGCGCTGGCGCGCTCAGAGGGATTGATGCGGCGGCTGAGGATATTGGCGGCGATAACAAGGCTCGCTTTGCCGTGCAGGCGGGTAAATCCGTCCGCAAACATCAGCGCATAGATGAAGCCGGCGCAGGCGCCGGTCAGATCGACAGCGCCGGCGCGGCCGAGCCCCAGCCGATGTGCGACCAGGGGCGCGCTGGGCGGCAGGAGGTGATCGGGCGTCGAGGTGGCAAGCAGCAGCAGACCGATGTCGTGGCGCGCAATGCCGGCGCTGGCCAGCGCCATGGCGCCGGCCTGCGCAGCAAGACCAGACAGCGTGTCTTCGTCCGTTGCCCAGAAGCGCGACCGGATTCCAGTACGCCGCTCGATCCAGCCCGGTTCGAGGCCGAGATTGTTCTCAATTTCGGCATTCGCCACCTTTCGGCCAGGCGCATGATGGCCAAACCCGAGAAGGCGCGACAACCTGCTCATGGCTTTGAGCCGAAGCGTTCGCCGGCCTCCTCGATCGCGTCATGGAGCCGATCGAGCTCGTCGCCGGTGACGCAATAGGGCGGCAGGAGATAAAGGACATTGCCGAGCGGGCGCACAAGCAGGCCGAGCTCGAGGAAAAAGGCCCGCAGCTTAGGTCCGATCTCGGCCAGATAGCCGGCAGAGCCGGCGCGCAGGTCGAGAGCCAGGATCGTGCCGATCGCGCGGCTGTCGGTGAAGTTGGCATTGTCGCGAAAGCGTCGAAACCCGGCGGCCTGTCTCTCGCTCAAGGCCGCGATCCGCTCGGCCACCGGCTCGTCACGCCAGATCTCGACGTTGGCGAGTGCTGCCGCGCAGGCAATCGGATTGGCCGTGTAGGAACTCGAGTGGAAAAACGTCTTCTTGCGATCCGCTGAATAATGAGCCTGGAAGATCGCATCGGTGGCAAGCGTGGCCGCCAGCGGGATCACGCCGCCGGTTAAGCCTTTGGAGGTGCACAGGATATCTGGAGAAATCGATGCCTGCTCGCAGGCGAACATGCTCCCGGTGCGGCCCCAGCCGGTCATCACCTCGTCGGCAATCAGCAGCGTGCCGGAGGCTTCGGCAATCTTCTTCAATCCGGTCAGAACCGAGGCCGGATACATCAGCATGCCGCCGGCGCCAAGCACGAGCGGTTCGACGATCAGCGCGGCGGCGCGCCGGTCGCGGGAGACTGCCTCGAATCTATCCAGCGTTTCCTGCTCGCGGCCGGCGGCCGGGAAGGGAATGGTGTCGACCTCGAACAGCAAGGGTTCGTAGGCGGCGTTGAACACGCCACGCGCACCGACGCTCATCGTGCCGATCGTGTCGCCGTGATAGCTGTGCTCCATGACGACGATGCGCGAGCGGGGCGCGCCGATGTTGCGGAAATAACCGAGCGCCATCTTCAACGCGACTTCGACGCAGGTCGAGCCGCTGTCGGAATAGAACACCCGGTCGAGGCCGGGAGGAGCGAGTCCGACAAGCGCCTTGGCCAAGCGTTCGGCTGGCTCGTGCGTGAAGCCTGCAAAGATGATCTGGTCGAGGCTCGAGGCGGTCGTCTCGATAGCTTTCATGATGCGGGGATGGCGGTGGCCATGGGTGACCACCCACCAGGAGGAAATGGCGTCCAGAATGCGCGCGCCATTGGCTTTGTGGAGGTAGGCGCCTTCAGTCAGGACGATTTCAGGGATCGCCGGCTCGAGCGCGTGCTGGGTGAAGGGGTGCCACACACGGGATTGCGGCATCATTCGCCTCCGGCAATCAAAGCGAGGTCGAAGCCCGCAATCATCGCTTGTCTCAGCGTTTTGTCCGTCAGCGGATCGAGGTGCGGCAGCCTGCCGAGTTGCGGCACGTCGCCGAATTCCACGATCGTCCGTTGCGTATCGGTCATCTCATCGCCGATGAAGGCGATGCCAGCCAGCGGGATAGCGCGCGCCCGCAGGGCCTCGATCGACAGCAGGGTGTGATTGATTGTTCCGAGCGCGGTGCGGGCGCACAGAATGACCGGCAACTGCCATTGCTCGAATATGTCGATGAACCTTGTCCGGCGGTTCAGCGGCACCATCAGCCCGCCGGCGCCTTCGATGACGAGCGGTGTCGGCAGGACGGGAAACGAAAGATCGGCAGCCTCGATCGAAACGTCGTCGATTTCGGCCGAACGATGCGGCGAAAGCGGGCTCTTCAAGCGGTAGGCTTCCGGCAGCACGCGCCCCGACGGCAGCCCGGCAAGTCGCGCAACCGCCTCGCTGTCGGTCTCGCCGTCGAGGCCCGATTGCACCGGCTTCCAGTAGAAGCCGTCAAGCAGGCCGGCAAGCCCGGCCGAAAACACCGTCTTGCCAATTCCGGTGTCTGTTCCGGTGATGACGATGCGCTTGGTCATGTCGCCTCCGGTCATGTCTGGGCCAACACCTCGACGAGCGCCTCGACCATGGCGGAAATGTCGGCTTCGCCGATATTGAGCGTCAGTGAGATGCGCAGCCGCGACGTGCCCTCGGGCACGGTCGGCGGACGAATGCCGCGTATGTCGAAGCCGCGGGCCTGCAGGCGCGCCGCCACTGCCATGGTGCGCCTGACATCGCCGATCACCAAGGGCTGGATCTGAGAGCCACTTGGCATCACGCCGCAGCCATCGACCAATTGGCGGCCTGCGAGGGCAACGCGTTCACGCAGCTGAACACGCCGCATAGGCTCGTCGGCGAGCATTGCGAGCGCTTCGCGCGCCGCGACCGCCATCAGCGGCGATGGCGCGGTGGCGTAGATGAATGGCCGGCAACGGTTGATCAGATACTGGCACAGTGTCCTCGGCCCGGTCACGAGCCCACCAGATGCGCCGAGCGCCTTGCCGCAGGTGTGGAGCGCGACGATGTTGTCGCGGCCCTCGAAAGCGGCGGCCAGCCCCCGGCCGTCCGGTCCCCAGACGCCGGTGGCATGCGCCTCGTCAATGACGATGAATGCGTCGTGCCGATCGGCAAGCGCGGCCAGGCTCTCCAAAGGCGCGCAGTCGCCATCCATGCTGTATAGGCTTTCCACCGCAATCCAGACGCATCCCATGCCGCCTTCGGCGCGCCAACGCTTGATCGCGTCCTCGACAGCATCGACGTCGTTGTGCGCGGCCAGCTTGAACTCGGCACGTCCGGCCTGTGCCCCCTCATGCATGCTGGCATGGGCGAGCTCATCGAGGACCAAAAGGTCGCCCTTCTGCGGCAGCGCCGTCAGCAGAGCGAAGTTGGCGATGTAGCCGCTGCCGAAGAACAGCGCGCGGTCGGCTCCAAAGAATGCCGCCGCGTCTGCCTCGAGCTGCTCGTGTTCCGGTGCATTGCCGCGCAACAGCCGCGACCCGGTGGCGCCAACCGGCGTGCCCCGCGCAATCGCCGCCGCAACCGCTTCGCCAAGTCTTTTGGAGGCGGCAAGCCCGAGATAGTCGTTCGACGAGAAGTCGCGCCCGGCGCACGGCTTCAGCGTCCGCAGCCGGTCCTTGCGCGCCAGGCCCTGCAAGGTCGCCTCATAGCGGGCAAGCGGTGCCCCGTTCATTGCGCCTCGAGTTCCATCGGCTCGATGCCAAGGCGCCGGAACAGCAGGATATCCTTGTCCTCACCGGGATTGTCCGCCGTCAGCAGCGTGTCGCCGACGAAGATCGAGTTGGCGCCGGCAAAAAAGCACAGCGCCTGCATCTCGTCGGTCATGGCCGTACGGCCGGCGGAAAGACGGATATGCGATTTCGGCATCATGATGCGCGCCATCGCGATCACGCGCACGAATTCGATCGGCTCGATCGGCTTGGCGTCGGCAAGCGGGGTGCCGGGGATCGGGATCAGCATGTTGATCGGAACGCTTTGCGGATGTTCCGGCAGGTTGGCCAGCGTCACCAGCATGTCGATCCGGTCCACCGGCTCCTCGCCCATGCCGACAATGCCGCCGCAGCAGACCTTGATGCCGGATTGGCGAACGTGCTCGAGCGTCTCGAGCCGCTCGGCAAAGCTCCGCGTGCTGATGATCTCGCTATAGTAGCGTTCCGACGTATCGATGTTGTGGTTGTAAAAGTCGAGACCAGCCTGCTTCAGTCGAGCGGCTTGCTCAAGATCGAGCATGCCGAGCGTCATGCAGGTCTCCATGCCCAGCGCCTTGACGCCTTCGACCATCGCCACCACCGCATCCATGTCGCGCGCCTTGGGGTTTCGCCAGGCCGCGCCCATGCAATAGCGGGTTGCGCCGGCGTCACGCGCTTTCTTCGCCTCGGCGACGACGCGCCGGACCTCCATCAGCTTCGACGCCTTCAGGCCGGTTTCGTGCTGCGCCGACTGGCTACAATAGCCGCAATCCTCCGGGCATCCGCCCGTCTTGATGCTGAGCAGCCGGCTGAGCTGGACCTTGTTGGGATCGAAATTCTGGCGGTGCACGGTTTGCGCGAGGAAGAGGAGATTGTTGAAGGGGGCATCGTGAAGTGCCCGAGCCTTCTCCAGGGTCCACGCTCCAGGGTCAGGGGATTGAGCCTGTGGCGATGTCTGCGTTGGACTGGCTGTTTGCATGTCCATGCTGTTCCTCCGGTTCTGCCTTGCTTTGCTGTCTGATTGATGACGATCGGAAAGGACAGTTGATTCGATCCTGTTCGTCCCTCAGGCAATCATGGGCCCCAATAGTCGAGGCCGATATCCAGGATCGGCGCGCTGTGGGTCAGTCGGCCGACCGAAATCAGATCAACGCCGGTCGCGGCAATCGCTCGCGCTGTATCGGATGCGATCCCGCCAGAAGCCTCGGTGATAGCACGGCCGCCAACGATTGCGACGGCGCGGCGAAGATCGGCGAGGGACATGTTGTCGAGCAGAACCGCATCGGGAGCGAAGCCAAGTACCTCCTCCAACTGGGCCAGCGTATCGACCTCGACTTCGATCTTGACGAGATGACCGGCCCGTCTTCGTGCTCGCTCGAGCGCCGGGCGAACGCCGCCTGCGATGGCGATGTGGTTGTCCTTGATCAGAATTGCGTCGTCGAGGCCGAAGCGGTGATTGGATCCGCCACCCGCGCGCACGGCATATTTTTCGACTGCCCGCAATCCGGGCGTCGTCTTGCGCGTGCAGACGATCTTCGCGCCATATCCACGAACCGCAGCGACGATCGATGCCGTTGCTGTAGCGATGCCGCTCAGATGACAGAGAAAATTGAGCGCCGTCCGTTCGGCTGTGAGAATGGCCCGGGCCGGACCACTCACCGTTGCAATGACCTCTCCATCCATGACATTGCAGCCGTCTGCCCGCTCCACCGAGATTTGGACATCAGGATCAATCAAGCGGAAAGCGAGCATCGCCAGATCGAGGCCGGCGACAACTCCGGACTGGCGCGCCGCCAGCACGGTTCCCGCTTGGTGTGCCTTCGGCACGATGGCCTCCGTGGTCAAGTCGCCGGCTCTGCCAAGGTCTTCAAGAAGAGCTGCCCTTACAAGCGGCTCAAGCATGACCGTGGGAAGCGGTGAGAGCGTCATCACTTTGCCCCTTCGAGGCTTGGCGAGTTTCCGAGTTCCCGCGCAGCGGCCAAGGCGGCTTCGAGGGTGATTTCGGACCGTCGGGCGACAGTCGCATGATGAGGAAAATCTGTCCGGTAATGAGCGCCGCGGCTTTCTTGGCGCAACAAGGCGGCAACCGCGATCATTAGCCCGACAGCCGCCGCATCCGAGGCCGCGTCCTTGCTTTCGGCGAGCGGCAATAAGGCACGTGCGGCTGCTTTCAGACCTTCACCATCCCGGACGATGCCCAGTGCACGCGACAGGAAAACACGCACGGGTATCGGAGCGGGCGATGGGTAAACGTCGGCAACCGCAGGCCTTGTTCTGCGAGCAGGCGTTCCGGCGACACTTTCAGCGACCCAGCGCGCGCACACGACGGCCTCGGTCAAGGAATTGCTGGCGAGCCTGTTGGCGCCATGCAGTCCTGTCGAAGCGACTTCGCCGCAGGCCCACAGCCCCTTGACGGACGTCCTACCGGAGCCGTCCACGGCAACGCCACCCATGTGATAGTGTTGGGCCGGACGAATGGGGATGAGATCGCGCGCGGGATTGATGCCCGCTCCACGACAGGCTGATGCGATTGTCGGGAAGTGTCGAGCAAATTCCGGGCCAGGCCGTTGCCGCGCGTCGAGAAAAACACGGTGGCCGTTGGCAAGATGGTTCCAGACGGCGCGCGCCAAGACATCACGAGGCGCAAGTTCCGCCCCTGGCACGCTCTGGAGAAAAGCTTGGCCGGTTTCGTCGATCAGGGCAGCACCTTCGCCGCGGACGGCCTCGCTGAGCAGCACCATAGGGCGTTCCGGGCCGTCAAGCGCGGTCGGGTGGAACTGGATGAACTCGAGGTCGGCAAGGACAGCTCCAGCGCGGGCCGCAAGCGCCAGGCCCTGTCCACAACTGCCCGAAGGATTCGTGGTGTCGAGAAACAGTCCCCCGATCCCACCGGTGGCGAGGACGACCCGCCGTGAGCCGAAGAAGACAGGTCCTATCGAACCGCTCGCCCAGACGCCTCGGATCGCATTCTCTCGCACCGCCAGCCGGCGCGCTTCCACGCCCTCCACGACAACAATCGAGGGAGTGGAACGCACAGCCGCGATCAGGGCACGCATGATCTCACGCCCGGTGCCGTCACCATGCGCATGAACGATGCGACGTCGGCTGTGTGCGGCCTCCAATCCGAGGCACAGTGATCCTTTCGGCGTACGGTCGAAGGGAACCCCAAAGCCCGCAAGCCCCTCTATCGCCTTGGGCGCGGCTTGGAGGATGCGGCTCGCCACGTCTCTGTCGCAGAGACCATCCCCGGCGGCAAGCGTATCGGCCAGGTGCAGTGCCGGATCGTCGTCTTCGCCGAAACTTGCAGCCAGACCACCCTGTGCCCAGGTGCTCGAATTGTCAGCTCCCAGCAGCGTCCTGGACAGAAGCAGCACCGGCTCCGGCGCCAGTTGAAGCGCGGTCATCAATCCGGCGATGCCGCCGCCGATGATGATGGGCCGCCCGAAGAAGCGGCGGACATCGGCGCTCAAATTGCCAGCATCCGTTCGACCGCAAGCCGCGCGCGCCCGGCGATCCCGGGTTCGATGGTTACGATATGGTGGTTCTGCTCGAGCGCCATGCGGATGTTGGCAAGCGTGATCCGCTTCATGTGAGGGCACAAATTGCAGGGCCGGATGAACTCGACCTCTGGGTGCGCTAACGCGACGTTGTCGCTCATCGAACATTCCGTCATCAGCACGACACGTGCCGGCCTTTGCCTCTCGACATAGTCGGACATGGCAGCGGTCGAGCCGGAAAAATCTGCTTCAGCCACGACGTCGGGCGGGCATTCGGGATGCGCGAGCACGATCACGCCGGGATGGCTTTCGCGCAACTCGCGGATGTCGGCCGGTGTAAAGCGCTCATGCACCTCGCAATGCCCTTTCCAGGCGATGATCTGCACATCGGTCTGGGCGGCGATATTCTGGGCCAGATATTCGTCCGGCAACATGATCACCTGGGGAACGCCAAGGGATTGGACGACCGCCTTGGCGTTGCCGGATGTACAGCAGATATCCGACTCGGCTTTCACTTCGGCCGACGTGTTGACATAAGTGATGATCGGCACGCCGGGATAACGCTGGCGCATCAAGCGCACGTCTTCTGCCGTGATCGATTCCGCCAACGAACAGCCTGCCCGCAGGTCGGGAATGAGCACCGTCTTTTGCGGATTGAGCAGCTTGGCCGTTTCGGCCATGAAATGTACGCCGGCCAGCACGATGACTTGCGCCTCGATCGTCGCAGCCGTGCGGGCCAGTGCCAAGCTGTCGCCGACGATGTCGGCCACGCAATGGAAGATCTCGGGGGTCTGATAGTTGTGCGCCAGGATGATGGCGTTGCGCTCGCGCTTCAGTGCAATGATCGCCTCGATATCCTCGACGAAAGCCGGCCATTCGATCGGCGGGATCACTCGTCGGACGCGCTCGTAGAGAAACGCGGTCGCAGGCAGCATGGCGCTCATCGACCCCTCCAGCTTATACTCTAGTTGAAAATAACCAGCATATACTTGCTGTGAGTATAAGCGATGTCAACCCCGCGCCAGCGGCAATTTTGTCCCGGCGATGACCCTCTCGTCGAGAACGGCGTGGCGGAACCGGTAAAGCTTCGCTGGCCGGCCGCCGGTCTCCGCGGTTGCCTCTCCGGTCTCTTCGACCAGCTCCTGCTGCTCGATCAGCCGGCGAAAGTTCGGCTTACGCACGAGCCTGCCGGCAAGCGCCTCCACGGTTCGCTGCAGCTGCAAAAGCGTGAAGACCGGCGGCATCAGCTCAAAGACGACCGGCCGGTATTTGATCTTGGAGCGCAGCCGCGCAATGCCGGTCGCCACGATGCGGCGATGATCGGCGACCATGGACTTGCTAGGCACCAGCGGAGGCAGCGTCGCGTCCCGTCCGCTTCCGGCCTCTTGGACCAGGCCTGCTTCGTAGACTAACTCATAGCGTTGAAGCGTGAGTTCCTCGTTCCAAAGGCGGTCGTCGAAGCCGAAGGCTATCGTCGCCCGCTGCCAGCGTTCACGTCGCGTGGCCGCGTCGCTGACGCCGTCTGCCCATTCAATCAGGCGCGGTCGCAGAACGTCCAGCACGACCGGAGGCGTGCCGGAGCGGTGGTCCTCCCATGGAAAAAATTCATACCAGCTCTGCCAGCCGCACTTGGGCGAGCCAGATGCCTGTTCCTTGCGGGTCAATGCGAGATAGCTGATGGAGATGACGCGCTGCTGGCGCTCGGCGCCGATGCGATCCCGATCCGCGAAGGTGTAGAGTTGCTCAATATACCCCAGCGGATGGCCGGTCTGCTGCTCGACCCACCCCCTCAAACCGGATTGCAGCGATCGGTGCTCAAGCGCAAATGGTCCGGAGGGCAGGGTGTCCGCCTGGCCGATGGTGAGGACACAGGGTTCACTGTCGTTTACGGCGACGACAAAGGCGATCAGGTCCACTTTGACTTCGTCGGCCTTGACGGCGGCTCTGTCTTTCCTGGGTCCTTTTGCCTGATCGTCCATGTTCGCGAAAGTGGTTGGCCAGCTCGGGAGCGCCTGAATCGATTAAATGTAAGCGCGCCTGTCCGCACGTCAACACCGCACAGCTGCACGGCCATTTTTAGCTCTTCGCACTTGCACAAAAATGTGGCAAACGCGACACCCGCGGTTGGTAACGTTGGGGAAGGAGGGTCCATTGAGTGCGTTTGGTGACACCAAGGCGATCACACCGCCGGATATTCGTTCGCGCAAAGGTGGGACGCCGCTCGTCTGTCTTACCGCCTACACGACCCCAGTCGCCCGGCTTGTCGATCCCCATTGCGATGTGGTGCTGGTCGGCGACAGCGTCGGCATGGTTCTCCACGGCCTGCCCTCGACGCTCGGTGTGACGCTGGAGATGATGATCATTCACGGCCAGGCCGTGCGCCGTGGCCTCGAGCAGGCGCTGATGGTCGTCGACCTGCCGTTCGGTTCCTTCGAGGAAAGCCCCGAGCAGGCTTTCCGCAATGCCGCGCGCGTCATGGCCGAGACCGGCTGCGCGGCCGTCAAGCTCGAAGGCGGCGAAACGATGGCAGAGACGATCGGCTTCCTCGCCGCGCGCGGCGTGCCGGTCATGGCCCATGTCGGCTTGACGCCGCAGTCGATCAACACCATCGGTGGCTACCGCGTGCAGGGCAGAGGCGGGGATGCCGAGCGCATCAGGCGCGACGCGCTTGCGGTGAGCGAAGCGGGCGCCTTTGCGGTCGTGCTGGAGAAGGTTCCCGAGGCGCTCGCCCGCCGGATCACCGGGGAGGTGGCGACCCCGACCATTGGCATCGGTGCCTCGGCCGCCTGTGACGGCCAGATTCTCGTCGTCGACGACATGCTGGGCCTCTTCGGCGACTTCCGGCCCAAATTCGTCAAGCGCTATGCTGAACTGGGGGAGGCCGCTGCGGCTGCGATCGCGGCCTATGCGCGGGAAGTGAAGGAGCGCCAGTTTCCGGCCGCCGAGCACGTGTTTGCCGATGCGCCCAAGCCCGCCGACGGGGACGCCACCAAGAGCGGAGAAGCAGCGTGAGCGTGCCGATTGTCAGGAGCGTTGCCCAGCTTCGCCAAATCGTCGCCGCATGGCGCCGCGAGGGCGTGAGGATTGCCGTCGTGCCAACGATGGGCGTCCTGCATGAGGGCCATCTCAGCCTGGTGCGCGCGGCACTCGTGAAGGCCGACCGGGTGATCGTGACGCTCTTCGTCAACCCGAAGCAATTCAACAGCGAGGCCGATCTCGCCGCGTATCCGAGCACCGAGGACGAGGATGCCGCCAAGCTGGCACCGCTTGGCGCGCACCTGCTTTATGCGCCGGACGCAGAGGAGATGTATCCGGCGGCCTTCGCCACGACCGTTTCGGTGTCCGGTGTCAGCGAGGGCCTGTGCGGTGCCTTCCGGCCGGGACATTTCGATGGCGTGGCGACCGTCGTCGCCAAGCTCTTCCTGCAGACCAGCGCTGACTTCGGCTTCTTTGGCGAAAAGGACTTTCAGCAGCTTCAGCTAGTCAGGCGTATGGCCCGGGACCTGGATATTCCGATCACCATTGTTCCTTGTCCGACAGTCCGCGAAGCCGACGGTCTTGCACTATCATCGCGCAATGTCCGGCTCTCGCAAGCAGAGCGTGCTGTTGCCCCCGAGCTATCATCGGTCTTGCTCGAGACGGCTGAGCGGCTTGCCCGCGGCTCGCCCGTCCTGCCAACGCTTGCCGAAGCGCGCGCAGCAATTCTGGCTGCGGGCTATCGCGAGGTCGAATACCTGGAACTTCGCGACGAGGCAGATCTGCGACCCATGACAAGCCTTGACCGACCTGCACGCTTGCTTGTCGGGGCCTGGCTCGGCGGCACACGGCTCATAGACAACGTCAGAATATCACGGGTTTCAACAGATTAACGGGGTTCTCGGCACGCGCTGTATCCGTCCGGGATCGTTTAAAACAAGGTCTCTGCCTGGCATCGAGCGATCACGGAGGTTACGCAAAGCGCAAATGCATCGCGTGTTTGAGAACTTCGTTGAGCAACTGTCTGCAAGTGTTGATGCTGCCGATCTCCGTGAGGCAATGGCATCCGCTGCAGCCGGCTTCGATTTTCCGCTATTCGCCTATTTCACTTACCCGTCGGCCCCCGGCGACGCCCCGCAATTGATCTCAAACTATCCTTCATCCTGGACATCACGTTATCTGCAACAGCGGTACCACAGTCTTGATCCGGTCATCCTGCGCGGGCTGCAAGGCTGGGATACCTTTGATTGGGGTGTGGATCGCGCTCGGCACTGTCTGCCGAATTCGCAGCAACAAATTCTGGAGAGTGCGGCTGAGTTTGGCATCCGCGGCGGCCTGACGATGTCCATGCATGATCATTGCGGCCGGTTTGCTGCCCTGACCTTTGCTTCCGACGAGTCCCGCCCGCCTCTGTTGCGGTCACTGACACGTTACGAAAAAGCATTGCAGCTGGTGGCCATCAACTTTCATATCCATGTCCGGCGCAGGCTCGCCGACGATCGCGTGGTGGATGGTGTAACGCTCACCCCGCGGGAGTTCGAGTGCCTGAAATGGGCGGCGCGCGGCAAGTCGGCTTGGGTTATCAGCCAGCTTCTCGGCGTCTCAAAGCGCACCGTGACCTTTCATCTGGAAAACGCCAAGGCAAAGCTTGGCGTTCGGACGATCAACCAGGCCGTTGCACGACTGGCTGCCTCCGGCCAGGCGAGATCCTGATTCGTCGGCCACGATAGCTGTAAACCTCTACAGGCTGCATCGCTGCCGGCTTTGCCCTTCGATGGCGGGAACACATCCCGCACGGAGGCGACCATGATGCAGCTGATAACACCAGACCTTTACGACGAGTTCGCAAGCGAGCTCAAAGAGATGCACGGGCTCAGGTTTCGGGTGTTCAAGGAAAGGCTCGATTGGGAAGTTGATACCGAAGACCAGATGGAAACAGACCCGTTTGATGGTCTGAAGCCTGTCTATCTGCTCCTCAAGGGATCCGACTGGCGAATTCGCGGTTGCGTGCGTCTTTTGCCCAGCACCGGACCCACAATGTTGCGCGACACGTTCCCGGTGCTGCTGGGTGCTGACGTCGTGCCCTCGACTGCCGACATATGGGAGAGCAGTCGTTTCGCGCTCGATCTTCCTCCGTCGGCGCCCAAGGCAGCGGGCGGACTGGCCCAGGCAACCTACGAGCTCTTCGCGGGCATGATCGAGTTCGGCTTGGCCAAGGATCTGACCCGGATAGTAACGGTGACGGACACGCGCATGGAACGGATCCTTCGCCTCGCGACGTGGCCATTGTCGCGCATCGGACAACCCAAGTCCGTCGGCAAAACGGAGGCGGTGGCCGGGTTTCTCGAGATTTCCCGCGCGAGCCTTTTGCGCATCCGCAGCAGGGGACGTCTGAGCGGACCGGTACTGTGGCAACCGGTTCTAGGCCCGTCGGCATAGCGCCATTGTGGACACCTGAGCCGTGAAGGATGCTAGTCTGCCCAAGGAAGCGACGGTCGGTCTTGTATGCTGGCCGGACTGGCGTCGTCACGAAGCTTACCACTACGCCAGACGATTGCCACGCACTGCCTGGGCCTGGGAGTTTCTTCGGCGCAATCCACAATTCCAGCGCGACCACGCCAAAATGGCACCGTCCGCCTGCATTGTCGGAGCTCAGGCCGACATGAAGATAATCGAGTTGACGACAGGATCATCTTTCCTGAGACAATGGAGCCTCCTTTTTCGCGGACGCGCCACAGTCGGACGCTACGTCGGCAAGGGTCTTTTGGGATCCGCGCGACTGCGCCCGTATTCTACGAGCGGCCGCGGAGCCGGTTGGGCTCGACCACGATTTTGAACCGCTTGATCTCCCTTCGCTCTCATGCTGCAAGGACATCCTGCTGACACCTGCCGGCGTGCAGCACGTGCTGCTGAGGGAGGACTGCCGGAGTCTGCAGATCGCCCTTTCCGGTGCATCCGTTCTCCGCCCGTTGCGGCTATATGTCGACGCGATCGTGCAGCCGCAGCACCTGAAGTTCCATGTCGCTGCCCTTCAGTTCCTGAACGACATCAATGGTTGCGGCCGCCTGGCAGCTGCTTGCTTTCCGCCGGAACCCCGCGGAGCGCGTCTGCGTATCGTGCTCCAGGCTTTGGATGGCTCGCTTGCGGGAGCATCTCATCAGGAGATCGCCATTGCCCTGTTCGGGAGACGCCGTGTCGAAGAAGATTGGTCTCATCCAGGTAGCCATCTTCGCGATCAGGTGCGTCGCGCCATCCAACGTGGCCGCTACCTGATGGGCGGCGGCTATAGACAGTTCCTGATGTAATTCGGGTGACAGCTTGGTGATTGTCTTATTCGAAAACGCGCAGGCATCAATCTCCATTTCTCACTGCTATTGTGCCTTGTACAAGACGTGACACGCGCCTAGTTCTTCCGCAGCGGGAATCGGGTTTGAGTAATACGGACGAAGCACTGAGAACCAACGTTTTCGTGATAGTGCATTCATGCCCCGAGAATCCTGATGACGTTACGAACCCCGACAAAGCCGGCGCTGACTGAAACGGTCGCTGAACGTGCTCTGTGGCCTGTGCCGCCTGACTCTCGGTTTCGGCCATGCCGACCAACAGCGTATTGACAGGCCATCGCGGGCTAAACTCTACCGGCGAAAGCCGCGTCAACAGCGGCAGGCATTAAACTTGATCGGCGGCGACGATGATTATGATCAACGTGACGAACACGTGAATCATGCCGACGGCGCCGACGCTGCCGATGATGATGATGCCGATCATGCGTCGCTGATGCTGCCTAACTACAGTGCTTGTGATCATGCCGATCACCGCGTGATCACGAGCGGCGGCGCTTCGTGTCAGGTGCGTAGCCGGGATGGTCGCGCATGGCCGATTGTTCCTTCGTGCCGCGGGGTGTGGGCTTGCGTTCGGTCATGAGGGCGTCAGGCGCAACGAGAAGTTTAGATCAGGGGCTCATCCATGGGGTGGATGATAGTTATCCCTACAATCAATTGTACCAATATTACCGAATACTACTACAAGATCCCCAATGAAAGCGGCCGGATGGGTATCCGTCTCGCGTGGGCTGAAGCTGCCGGCAAGAATGGGAAGACGAACATGTGCGGGATTGTTGGCATCGTTGGGCAACAGCCGGTGTCGGATCGGTTGGTCGACGCATTGAAGCGTTTGGAATATCGCGGCTATGATTCCGCCGGCGTTGCGACGATCACCGAAGGTGCCTTGCACCGCCGGCGCGCCGAGGGCAAGCTCGTCAATCTCGAGAGGAGACTGAAGGAAGAGCCGCTGAGCGGCAACATCGGCATCGGCCACACGCGTTGGGCAACCCATGGGGCCTCGACGAAACGCAATGCGCACCCGCACCTTACCGACGGTGTCGCCGTCGTCCATAACGGGATCATCGAGAATTTCACCGAGCTGAAGGACGAATTGGCGGCGGCTGGCGCCGAGTTCCAGACCGACACCGACACCGAGGTCATCGCGCATCTCTTGGCAAGACACCGCCGGGAGGGCATGAGGCGGCAAGAGGCGATGCGTGCCATGCTGAAACGCGTCAGGGGCGCCTATGCGCTTGCCGTCCTCTTCGAAGATGATCCGTCGACCATCATGGCGGCGCGCAACGGACCACCGCTGGCGATCGGTCACGGCGACGGCGAGATGTTCCTGGGCTCCGACGCGATCGCGCTTGCTCCCTTCACCAATGAAATTACCTATCTCATCGAGGGCGACTGGGCCATTGTCGGCAATTCGGGCGCCCATATCTTCGATTTCGACGGCCATCCCGTCGAGCGTCCGCGCCATACCTCCACGGCCGCGGCCGATCTGGCCAACAAGGGCAACCATCGCCACTTCATGGAGAAGGAAATCTACGAGCAGCCCGAAGTCATCGCCCATGCTCTCCGTCACTATAGCAACATCATAGAGAATCGCGCCGACATGGTTTCTGGCATCGATTTCGCCAGGATCCCGAGCTTGGCGATCTCGGCCTGCGGGACCGCCTATCTCGCCGGACTGATCGGAAAATACTGGTTCGAGCGCTATGCGCGCCTGACGGTTGAAATCGACGTTGCGTCCGAATTCCGTTACCGCGAGATCCCGTTGTCGCCGCAGTCGGCGGCTCTTTTCATTTCGCAGTCCGGCGAAACCGCCGATACGCTCGCATCGTTGAGGTACTGCAAGGAGCGTGGGCTGAAAATTGGCGCTATCGTCAATGCCTGCGAATCGACCATCGCTCGGGAGGCCGATGCGGTCTTCCCGATCCTTGCCGGACCGGAGATTGGCGTCGCCTCCACCAAGGCGTTTACCTGCCAGCTTGCGGTTCTAGCCGCACTCGCCATCGGCGCCGCCAGAGCCCGCGGGACCGTAACCGAAGACGAGCTGCAGGCGCTCGTCAGGAGCCTCGCCGAAGTGCCGCGCGTCATGGGCCAGGTACTCAACAGCATCCAGCCGGAGATCGAGTTCCTGTCGCGCGAACTGTCAAAGTGTCGTGACGTCCTGTATCTCGGCCGTGGCACCAGTTTCCCGCTAGCCATGGAAGGTGCGCTGAAGCTCAAGGAGATTTCCTACATCCATGCCGAGGGCTATGCGGCGGGTGAATTGAAGCACGGTCCGATCGCATTGATCGACGACAACATGCCAGTGATCGTCATCGCGCCCCATGATCGCTTTTTCGACAAGACCGTCTCCAACATGCAGGAAGTGGCTGCCCGTGGAGGGCGGATTATCCTCATCACCGATGAAAAAGGGGCAGCCGCATCGAAACTCAACACCATGCACACGCTCGTGTTGCCGGCTGTCGACGAGATTATCGCGCCGATGATCTTCTCGCTGCCGATACAGCTTCTTGCCTACCACACGGCGCTCTTCATGGGCACAGACGTAGACCAGCCGCGCAATCTCGCAAAATCGGTCACGGTCGAGTGATTGTGAACCTTTATAGGTGGCGATGCTTGTCCATTTTCGCTGCATCGGCGGTGGAAATTGGTCGAAGGTATCAGCGTCCGCGAGGCTGGGTGGACGGTGCCGCGAATAGCCACTGGAGGCGTCAGTGAGAGTTCGAGTTGCTGTTCAAGAAAGCCATCGGGGAGAATGAGTCGTGTAGGATCGCAGGTCGAATGCGCTACAGCCGATCAGGCCATCTCATGGCGGGCAGGTTCTTAGAACTTGATCAAAAGCAGGTGAGCCGCCATATTCCGACCCGGCTGCCAATTTCAAGTGGCCCATTCCATGGATGAGGCCGGTCCGGCCGAATGGACGTCCATTTTTTTGATTTGCTGGGTGTGCGCCAGGGTCGGGGAGGAAATCTCCCGATTTGTCAGGCGCTCCCATCTTCTTGGAGATGTTTATGAAGGATTCGCGCATTCCCGAGCCAGTCTTGACGGCTATGTCGCAGGGGACCCACATCATCCGCGCTTATCGTGAGCACCTTGGGTATTCAATCGAGGACCTCGCGGTCGCGTGCGGGCTTGCCGCTCAGGAAATCCAAAACATCGAGCGGGGTCTAAAGTACAATAAGGGCTATCGGAATCGGATAGCGAGATCGCTGTCCATACCTGTGGGAATTCTTGAGGCAGAGTCGGACATATCGGACGCCGCCTGATCAGTCGGATAATCTGCAATGGGTGGAAGACCGCTCTTGTGATGTGACGTTTGCGGCTGATAGTCGTCGCTTGATTCCGTTGTACGCGAATGCCTTCTGGCGCAGTACCGCCAAGAGAATTCTCGTCCACTGTCCGAGTCAGGAACTGCACGCGGGCTCGCCGAACAGGAAGTTGGAACGCTTCGTCATGCTGTCTTAGGCGATATAGCCGCCCGGAGTGCTGCGACACGTGCACGATAGCATTGGCTCGCGAGGATGGATTGCTAACGGCGAACCCATGCTGGTCGGCAAGGTGATACTGGCTGGAGCATCAACTCGGCCGACGAGAGTGGCCCCCCATCCTAAGCAGGATCGGCCGACATGGCCGGCATCGCGAGCCGCTCTGAAAAGAGCACAGCGGGCATCCAGACGCTGCCGGGTTGACTATGGGTGTCGGAACCGCAAAAAGGGGCCGCTCTTCATGAGTGGCGTGCGCCGGCAGTCTAACCCCAAGCCCCCCGCCAGGCTGCCGGCGCGCTTCTAGCCGCCTTGATGCACACGATAAGCTTTTGACGGCCTGAAGCGACGTTGTGGTCGCCGTTGCGGTGCTTTTCCACGCGCCTCGTCAGGCGCCGGGATTGCTCCGTCGTGATGGCAGGCGGGGGTTTGCAGGTTGCGGTCGACGGGTTCGTTTCGGGGCGTCTGCCCCCATCGTTATGTCGCGAGTTGGGGGATGCGATC
>NZ_JAMYUA010000068.1:0-20310 GCF_040322715.1 Mesorhizobium sp. M0106
TGTCGGCGGCGTGGTCAGCGGAATCCGCAGCCGCACCTTGCCGGCGATCTCCAGCTCGATCACCGCTGGTGGCGCCGCCGGCACCTCATCGGGAACCACGACAACTTCGGCAAAGCCCGTCTCGCGGGCTCTCAGCGTGCGGCGCCACTTATAGATCAGGCTGGTCGCGACATCGTACTGACGCGCCACCGCCGCCACTGTGGCCCCGGGCGCGAATGCCGCGGCCAGTATCCGGCACTGATCCTCTTCACGCCAACGCCGCCGCCGCTCCGGCCCGGTCAATAACGTCACATGGCTCATGCTGTGCTGCTAACTACGCTCGTAAGGACGACCTTATGAGCGCAGACTCGCTACCGGGCCATGCTCGCGCAAGGCGGCCCTCGCCGGAGGCGTACAGGAGGCCATCGCAAGCGGCGAGCGCTTCTGGGCCCAAGCGTTCGAATACGCTTGCGCCACGAACGACGTCGAGCACCGGACGACCAAGGCAAGACATCCGTGGACCAACGGCCAGGTCGAGAGGATGAACAGGACTATCAAGGATGCAACCGTCAGACGCTTCTACTCTTCTACTATGAGAGCCACGGCCAGCTCCGCCAGCACCTTGCCGACTTCATCTCGGCCTACAATTTCGGCCGCAGGCTCAAGACCCTCAAAGGCCTCACACCCTATGAGTTCATCTGTAAGGTTTGGCCCGCACAGCCCGAACGCTTCAAATTTAATCCGCTCCAGCAAATGCCGGGACTAAACATCTAGCGATCTGACTTTTCCTATCGTCCAGAGACGATGCAGCCGTCGCCATCCGATCGTTTCGGATGGCGGCCGGCGGAGCACAGCGCTTGGCTGCCCGAGATTGTGGATCGACGTACTCACACCAGGCCGGGTGCCGCCAGCTTAATGACAGCTTGTCCTGTTGTCGCCAACGCGACTCTACTTACTGCAAGCTATCCACTTCCCTTGCGACTCTGACTTCTTAGCTCCTGAGGTTCTTTAAATATTCGAAGCTTGAGGTCAGTCCTTGGCGGTGCCATCTTGTCCTTGCCAGTTAACCAATTCTCGGGATAGTCGTAACAGGTCTTATCCTGTCCCGGCGGCGGGTCAAGACGACCGGCAAGACACTCCCACCGATCGTGGTAGTTCTTAAGATCCAGACGGTATGCTTGGTAACATGGCGTATCGCTTGCTGTTGCAGGGTCGAAGAGAGAGCCACCGTCCATCACTCTAACGAACTGTTTCATACCGCCGTGAACCGCCGCCGTTCCGAAACCGTCGTCTCCTCCTCCTAAGTAGACTTTATCAAGCCCCTTAACATCCTGGAATATCATGAAATTCAGGTCGCTTCGTCCATTTTTTGTAAGAACGATTTGGCGCGAGTCGGGCGTAACGCCAGAAGATTGATGATCCTCACCAACGAAGACAGCAGCGTGTATCTCTCCGCCATACACATTGTCTTTTTCATTATAGATCGGATCCTCCACATAGTACCGAACGATATCTCCGAACTTGGGATCCGCCACAGCTGTGAATTGCTTCATGTGGCAGCGAAACTCTGACGGCCCCATAAAGCGCGGCTTATCCCACGGTCCGCTGCTCAACTTCTTAGAATTTGCATATCTAGATCTGTTATCAGCGATCGCCGATATTGAGTTATACCAGCAGTTGGGACCGTAGGCACTCCCACCCAAGCCCCCTCGCAGATACTCTGGACTTCCAAATGTTGCGAACATTGTTGCCGACGAGGGGGACAGAAAGTCGAGTGGGGAGATAGAAGTCCGGTCCGTCTCGGAGAACAGGGGTGGGTAACTTCGATTGGAATGTCCCCAGGAATAGAAAAGTATCTCCTGCACAACTTCGAACTGTATCTCTGATGGATAACTGTCCCACTTCTCCGATGAAATCGTAATAGAATAACTCGTCAGGCCGTTCTCTTCGCTCTTGAAAGGCTGAAATACTTCCGACTTACACCTCGATATGTCATCAATACAAAGGTCTGCTGTGTATCTGTCGTACACCCCTTCTCGAATTCTCTTTATCGCCTCCCTACCCGCGCGCCCCTCGTCGTACAGCTGCGAGTGACGCAGAAGTTCGGATTGCAGTTGGAGTGAGGCTCCGGGCGTGCCCATTCCGTCACTTACTGCAGAAGACGCAGCTATCAAATAAACGACCGCTCCAATGTATACTACTGATCGCGTCCGTTTCTTTAACATGTCAAAGCTCCCCGGCGGGATGGTGAATGCAAACCGACATCAAGAGTGCAGTAGCAATGGCTTCGGAAGCTAAGATAACCGATGGTTCTCTATCTGGATAGGGAAATGTTATCGTATTACGCCATTGGAGAGTTTTGCGAGACGTGATGCGCTGTGTGGAGTGGATGCATAACGTTCGTTCAAAAATAGGACCTATATACGAATGTGACCCAGCGTTTGACAGCATGCAATTTCACGGTCAGAAATTCGGGGCGGGTTCTAGGCGATGCCCCGCGCCGTTCCCTCCCTTGGCGGGTGACAATCCCTTTGCGAAGAAAGAGGCTCGGATGATCCCGGCGAAGCGGATCGCCGCGAGCCATGACGGCTCGCATCAACCCTCACGAACGCTCATGAAAGGAGCAACGCAATGGCCCAGATCGGAACCTTCACCCGCAACGATGATGGCTTCTTCGGCAACATCTCGACGCTGACGGTCGACGCGAAGCTTGCTATCCTGCCGGCCGAGAAATCGGTACTGAAAACGCGCCAGACCATCGCGTCCTATGCGAAGGCATGGAGATCGGCGCGGCTTGGGAACGCACCGGCGAGAAGGCCGGTGCCTACCGCTCCGTCTCCATCGACGATCTGTCCTTCACGCTACCGATCCGCGCCAATCTGTTCCAGTCCGAATGGAGCAAGCTTTGCCGCCAAGGGGGTTCTGCCCGATGGCGGCGACCAAGCTCGTGCATACCTCGATCACCACACCAAGACCCTGTACCTCCTACTCAGGGGAGAGATACACGTTGGCCTCCTTGGCAGCCGCCTCAAAGGCTCCACGCACCTCTTGGGGGGAGGCGCTGCCCTCGAACGCATCGACGCAGGATTGGACCGCCTTGGTCCACTTCGGGCCCTTTGTGTCCCACCCCATGAGTTCCTCGGCGGCTCCCTCGACGTGGCTGACCCCATTGCGAATGCCCGGACGTTTCGTCTTCACGTAGACCGGGAGCGAACCAGAGAGGACCCATAAGGGGGAACTTAGAGCGCCAAGAGCCCGCTGACCAACCCCGCTTTAGCCGCAGCTAAGGAACGATGTAGGCCCTCGCGGGTTTAGAGCTTGCAGCGGTCGATTCTTGGATGTGCAGCCGCTGTGGAGGTCCGTCGCCTTTCTCACGGGCGGCGGGCTCCTTTCGCGAGGGCGGTGTTGGTCAGAGGCACCTAGAACCTTTACCGCAACTCAAGTTAGCTACTTGTCATTGGGGGGAGTAATGTCCCCTCCTCTTTTGCAGCAGCCAGGAATGCCTTGCGGGCCTCCTCGGGTTCCATCTCATCGAAAATCACGGCCATGCAAACGCGCACCGCGAGATCCCAGCAAGGGCCACGCTTGGTCCACTTCATCAGCTCCTCGCCGGCTGTCTCGGCGTTGTTGACGTTGCGAATGAACCCGGGACGCTCGGTCTTGACGGGGACCGGAGGGTTGAACCAGTGGCGAGCCATGAAGGGGCCTTAGGGCGGCTAGCGGGTTTCCTCTCTATAAACCGGCTCAGCGACGAGGACGGCTAACCATTTGTTAGGGATGGTCTGAGTCCGTGACGGGTGTTTCCAAACGTTCATCGACGTTTGTCCGAGCGGTCGGTACGAAGCCGGTATGCATCATCTTCCGGTGGGTGTCGCCCTAGTCATTTCGCTTGTAGTCGGTCTAGCCATTGCGGCGATCGCCTCAAAGGACCATTCGGAAATCTGCGGCATCCGATGCTTATTCGTCCTCGGCGAGAGCGTTAATGTGAGGGCTGTCACGCCAAGGCCGGAATGTCGAGAATGAATGGCAGCACACGGTCGCCATTGCCAGGTCACGACAAGCGAAGTTGGCTGACAGCTACTCCTGGGCGTCGAAAGCCACGCAGAGGCCCAGGGCAGTTGCTGCCTCGACGATTGCCTCGGTTAGTTCTTCGTCGGAGGCCACCAAATAAGGCGCAGTCTCCCGAGCTTCGCGTAGTGCCGCTTTGATCGAGACCGTGTCGCGACGGTCCGCCCTGTTGAGGAGTACAGTAATTGCTTGTTCTAGAAACGGACCGACCCTTCGCGCGACGCTCATCCAGCCCTCCCCAGGGACACGCCGAAGGGTGACTCTACTCCCTACCTGAGCGGCATCAAGGCCATGTACGAATTGTACAAATTGGTACGGCGCTGGGCCGCGGAGGTCAGGAATGTTTGTAGAATTTCTGTGGTGGGGATCGGACACCGGCTCGCGAAGACCCCCATGCTCCTCCTCGATCCTATTGACGCGCCTCGAGCCGCCTTTCTCCCACAATCCCAGGTCGGTCTGTCCTGACGTACACCGCAGGGGAGGACCAATGGGTTGCCATGAGGCTATTCGCGAAGGTCGAACGCGACGAACATGCCAAAGGTTGGGGCAAGATCGACAATAAGCTCCACCAGCTCGCAGTCACTTTCCGCCAGATGCGGGCCGTCTCGGCGCACCGCTGCGATAGTCTCTTTGACGGAGATGATGATTTGGCCGCGCCGGGCTCGTAAAATCAGCTCTTCAACAAGCTCATTGGCAGTCACTTTGATGGGTCGGCAGTTCGTCCAAACGTTCATACTAGGCCTCCCACCTCAGCGAGAACCCACGCGGAACATTCATGACCCTCTGTCGGGAAAAATCAAGGGAATGTTTGTAGGAAATTTCCAAGAGGGGATTAGAGAACAAGCACGCAGCGAGCCTCTGTACTCTTCCGCTTTGACGCTCACCCAGCCGGCTAGGGACCTTCTTCCGTCGGGGCCTGTTTGGCCCGATCAATAGCCGCAAGTAATGACTGGAGGGTTGGCGGCAGTTCTGGTTCGACCCCCAGATTTAAGAACGTTTGTACGTGATGCCGATAGCCTTCGGAACGGATCAGTTTCCGAAACGCTTCGGAGACAGACTGATGGTCTGCTTTGTTGCTGGTTGTCATGTTCGGGAAGTCCGTCCCAATCAGCCGCAACTCGCCCGCAACGAATGGGTTCCATCAGGAGGTCGGAATATTTGGTAGAAATTTCTGAGCGGAGATCGGATAACTGGCTCGCGCGAGGACCCCCCGTTGCTCGAGCGCATAACCTTCACCAACTACTTCGCGCGCGAGATTGCGTTGCCGGTCCGTGTCGACTTCGATGCCGATTTCCGAGACATGTTCGCGGTGCGCGGCACCACGCGTAGCCGTCGCGGTCGTGCCCATGACGCGCTGATTGGTGAGGCAAGCGTCACATTTCGGTACGAAGGGCTCGATAATGTGGCGCGCCAGTCGGGCATTGCGTTTTCCGTGAAGCCGGATCAGGTGCATTCCAGTTACGCCGAGTTCCGCATTGTCGTGCCGAGCCGTGACCGCAGGATCCTCCATCTGGATGGTCGGTCACGGCGAAGAGATTCCGTCCAGTGACCGGTTTCGTGCCGCCGCTGCGCGAGCGCGATGTGCGATTCGCTCAAAGCGCCGGCAAGGCGCCACCGTTTTCAGTTCCGGACGCGTGTTCAATGACTGGCTGGCCCGCATACGTGCCGACATCGCGCTCCTGACAACCGACCTCGAGACGGGACCATACCCGTATGCCGGCATTCCATGGTTCTCAACCGCCTTTGGTCGCGACGGAGTCATTTCCGCCTTGCAGATGCTCTGGCTCAATCCCGAGCTTGCGCGTGGCGTGCTGGCGTTTCACGCCCGCTACCAATCGGACCGAGACTTCCGTCTTCGGAGACGCGGAGCCAGGCAAGATCATGCACGAAACGCGCAAGGGCGAGATGGCCGTGCTTCGCGAGTTGCCGTTCGGCCGTTACTATGATGGCGTCGACACCACTCCGCTGTACATCTATCTGGCTTCGTCCTACGCGGACAGGACCGGAGATGAGGACTTTGTCGATCGCATTTGGGAATCACTGGGTGCTGCCACGGCTTCGATGGAAGAGGTCGGAGCCCGCAACGGGGAGGGGTCGTTACCTACAGCAGGGCAGCGGATACGGGCCTCTTCAATCAGGGCTGGAAGGACAGTGCCGATGCGATCTTCCATACCGACGGCACTGTTCCCAAGGGACCGATCGCCTTAGTCGAGCTGCAAGGTTACGTCTTCGCAGCATACCAACCGCGCTGAACGCTCGCACCTACCAAGCCGGACAGCGCTACTGGTCGCTTCATGTTGCACAGGAGCGGAAGAAGCTCGAACGCCGAGGCTTTACCCCAAGCCAGATCGACGCCGACCCCCACGTCTTCCTTCTGTTGGCGCCGCGCGCGCGATGGCATTTCGAGGCAGTGGAGCGCATGCCCGATGACAGGTTCCTCGCGAGCACCAGGCCGCGCACCATGAGCCGCGCTCGCCGTCTATCGACCGGTTGCCGCCGTGCTTGAGCGCGAGCGGTGGCGCCGGGTGGCCTGAAGGTCGCGACGAATGAAACGCCTGCCCAGTTCAACCCGCGCGACGTCCTTCAAAGCTGGGGGGATCCCGCAGGCGTGATGAATGCGAGCAGTTCCACAGAGCAGACCGACCCCACCAGCGCCGCATCCTCGCGACGACTCGGACCGTCTCGAAATGCACGAGCACTGTTTAAACCATCAGGACGGTGGAGAGGGCGAGAGCAGTAGCTATTCTGAAATCTCCAACGATGGTCGGCAAACCGATAATGGAAGCGAGCAGTCAGTCGGCGCCAGAATGGTTGTCGGCCACCTAAGTCGAAGAATTCTGGAGGAGGAACAAGGCGTCCAAAGGACGGGGGTCATCACCGCCCAGCATACGGCTACGAGGTGTGGTTCAGGGGATTTAGCCGTAGTGCCAGTGCGGCTTTGGCTCGGTGCCGGTGAACATGACGCCGATGCGGTCTTCGCGACGCCAACGAACCACCGCCTTGTAGGCGATGCCGTCGGTCGGCACATAGAGCAGGAATTCGTCGGGGACGCGAGCGTCGATCGAGGCCTTCAGTTCGGCGCCGCCGGCATGCATGTTGCGCACCGTGCACGTGACCTCGGAATGGGTCATGCCGGTCAGGATTGTTGCGCCCTTGAAGACGCGCTGCCTGCGTTGGCGCCTCTGTTCGTCTTCAGCCATTTCGCCTAATTCCCGGCGTCTGTCGCTTCGTGTAGCTTTTGGTCTGCCAGATAATTGAGCTTGGCTGATGAACATAGCGTTATCGTCAGAGGCGGCGTGACATGCGGGATCGGTTGTGGAAGTACGTTTCAGGAGCATGCCGGCCTCCTACCAAAGGGCTTGCCAAGGCCGCCGGCGACCCCAATGGGTCAAGCCGGGGACCAAAGCCCGCGTGAAGCACCTTGCGGCAAGGAAGAGCTTCGCTGCAGGTTTTTTGATGGAGAACTAGCTGCGGCGTCCGACTAGAATGAACCTTATGTTCCAATCAAAGGAACCGTGACGGTTGTCGCATAATTAATCGGATACCGGTCGAAATACGGGAATTCGATCACGAACGCATATTTGGCGGTCAGATGTGCCATGCGAAAGCCGCCGCTGGGGGCGTCGATTGCTATTGTTATATCGACATCGCTTAATCCCAAACTCAGCAATTTTGCCGTGGCTATCGCTTTTATCTCGGCTTCGGTCAGCGAGTTCTTCATTTGCAGCGCACGTGAGGACGTTTCCAGCGTGTAGCGAACACTTGACATGGCATTCAGAGCCCAGCCGAATGCGAAGATGCCGATCAAAAGCATTATCAGAAAAGGCGCGATCAGCGCGAACTCCAGTGCGGCTCCGCCTGATGCCCCACGTATGAAGGCTCTCCCTTTAGCGAACACGAATCACCTGTTGGTGGCTGAGCTCGCGCGAGAGGGAAAACTCGCCAACCAGGTGGTTGTCGCCTGTATTACAACGAAAACCGCGGGAGCTTTCAAACTGTCGCACAGGACAGATGGATCGACCACGGTGATCCCGCACATATATTTCCGGCTCAGCGTCACCTGCGCGTCATCGGGATGATTATCCCAGCTCGAAAGGGCGACGGCTTGGGTAGCCGCGTCGTCGGCTGCGCCTTGCATCACGAAGTTCGCCGCCGTTTTGACGCCTGCACGCATCGACAGCGCGCTTGATACAAAAGACCAGCCGTTAATGACGCCAAGAAGTACCAGGCAAAGGATCGGCACAATCAGCGCAAACTCTACCGCAACAACACCCGAATCGCTCCGGAAGATCCGGGCTGATAACCGTTCCACGAAGATTACTCCACAAGCCGAACGGATTGCGTCGCCGGAATATTACGCATTCCGAGGCTCGTGCAATCCTGGCTGATGCTCGTGTTGCCGGACCACTGCAAGGTACCGGCGACGACCTGCGTGCAACCACCCTTGCCAGAAAAATTGCCGAGATAGTTGACGTCCTGGGTTGGAAAATACAGAGCGCCGGTCAAAAGCGAATCCGCCGTGCCGTTGAACGTGTTCGATCCCGTCAGGTTACCTCTGTCGCCGTAAAACAGGACACCGGAATACGTGCCCGACGTGGGTGCACTAAGTTTGACGGTGGCGTTGCCGTTCATGGTGACGCCGGAGCTGCCGGCCAGATAGATGATGACTCCGGTGCCGGAAACATTGGCGTTCGCGTTCGCTTTGAAATCACCGCCTTGAATGACGTACACGCCGGGCGCGAGCGCAACATTGCCGCTCAAGCTCAGCCCGCTGCAGTATGTCCCGGGGTTCAGGGTCGACAATTTCGAGTTTTGACAGGGGGTTGTGGCTGGTGGCGCCGGCAGGTCGCCAAAGGGATCACCAGCGGGTAAGGCCTGGGTTATCGGGCTGGCGCAAACAGTCGTCACAGGGTTGTTCAACGAAACACCGCCGGCCGATATCAGGCAGTCGGCCTGAAGGTTTGCCGATCCCTGAAGCTTGATCGCATCGGCGGCAATGGAATTGGACATCACGGAGCAGCCCGTCATTTTTATGGTCGAACTGCCGGAAAACAGCGCCGCTCTCGGGGCGGAACGATTGAGCGACAAAGCGCAGGCCTTTGAGGCGTCAGTGATAAAAGCCACCGCTCTTGCCCGTGCGCCGATCGCGTTTTGCGTGAATATCGATGTGAAAAACCGATCGAGGGTCTGATGAACGATGACCTCGACGGCCTTTTTCGCGACATTCGGACCGGAGGACGGGGGCGTGAAGATTTCGATTGTGCCTGTTGACGGGTCCCAGCCGTTCGTCGTCGCTGACAGTGTCGCGGCGGCGACTATCGTTGGCTTGTCAGATCCCGAAACCTTTTCCAAAGCGCCAGCATAGGCTGCCGCATCCGCCACCGCCTGTAATTTCAGGCTGCTAAAATACCAGTAGGAGGTCTCGATACCGAGACCCGCTGCGCCGACGACAATCGGCAAAGATAGGGCAAAAATAGTAGCAACGTTGCCGCTCGTCCCGACGCCTCGTCGCAAACACCGAACCAACCGCCTCGATATAATGCGCCCCATTTCCATGGGGTATTTAACGAAAAGATGGATGAAGGAATGGCTAAGAATTTCGCTCCATTTGATATATCCGCTCCTTGGCGCGGCCGGCACAAGCTCCCGCGGCCGCACTCGGCGAGCACGCTGCTGGTCGCTGGCCCTATCTTCAACCGGCGGCGCCAGTCGCGTATCGGGTTAGCGTTTCCAGTCTCAATGATTGACTTTGCGAGTGTTTCGCCCTCGTGGGTAGGCTAACGGCCATAGCCGCGGGCAAAGCGTGCACGGCAAGCAGGCCTCACCTGCACGCGCTCCACTTTGACAAGCCTAGGCGCCAATTGCACGGCGCTTCCAGGAGTTCCACCTGGAGCTATGTGCGCTCTCGCGCGAAACAGCGCGCCCCCTTGCCAGGCCTTCGAAGCAATCCGTCGCTGAGAACACGCGCGACTCACGAGCGTTTCAATGGAGGGAGTTGCTTGCCACGCTCGATGTTGGAGATACTTTCCAGTTGCGGCCGATGCGATCGGCCATTGGTTTGGACGCGTACATGCCGTTCGCAGGCGGCTTGTGGGCGCGACGTGAACGGAAAAGAAACGTTTCCAACATTAGATTCCGCGATTCGAATGAATCTCGCCTGTTCGGCATAGTCGCAACGCGGTGCTGGGCTAGTCGTGCCAACAAATCAATTAGCGCCCCTGGCGGAACTGAGCCCGATGAACAGCTTGACGATACGCCGCCGCATACTCGCCAGTTTCGCGGCCGTTCTGGTTGTCATGTCGGTTATGGCCATCATTACATACGTTTGGTTTCTCCAGACGGAGCAAGAAGCGACCAGCGTGGAAAAGGAAACTCTTCCGGACCTCTATCACAGCACCCAGATCATGATGGGACAGATGGATGCCCATAGTCTTCTCCAGGAATATGCTCTTCAGGACAATCCTGCCGACAAGCGGGCTTTCGAGGCTACCATCAAGGCGAACCGCGACGCCCTGCAACGGTCGATGGACGAGTATGAAGAGACCATTGAGTCCGATTTGGACAAGCAGAACTACGCTGTCGTCAAGGACCTCGCCGATCAATTCCGCCAAGCCGAAGCCGCCGTACTGGATGCCAGTCGTGCCGCGTTGGCGAAGGGAGAGATCCCCAACGAGCGCCCGGCCATCAAGAACAATGTGGAGCCGATCTTTCGGAAATTGCAATCGGCTCTGCAAGCCATGGTCGAGGACCATAGAGGAGAGGCAAACAGCTCGACCCAAAAGATAGGTTCGATCGTCCGCACAGCGAAGTTGGGCCTGATTGCCGGGTTCCTCGTAGCACTCGGTTTGGCCCTTTTGTGCGGCTATCTTCTATTCCGTGCCGTTAGTGTCCCGCTTGGCCGATTGGTCGATCTCGTCCGTGTAATGCGCCTGGGCGACTTCAGCGGGCGCCTCGATTTGAAGCGCAAGGACGAGTTTGACACGCTGGCTGAGGGCTTCAACACCATGGCCGATGATCTCACCACGCTGATAGGCCAGGTTCAGAAATCCAGCATTCAAGTCAACACATCGATAACCGAGGTGGCCGCCACCTCAAAGGAACAGCAGGCAACCGCAAATGAGATCGCTGCCACTACGACCGAAATCCGAGCGACCGCGAAGGAAATCTCGGCAACCTCCAATGAGCTCGTACGAACGATGAGCGAAGTTTCTGCGGTCGCCGAGCAAACCGCCACGCTCGCCACCGGCGGACAAGCAGGGCTGGCACGCATGGAGGCAACCATGCAGCACGTCATGGAAGCCGCCACCGCGATTAATTCCAAACTTGCGATCCTGAGCGAGAAGGCCGGCAATATCAATCAGGTGGTGACCACGATCACCAAGGTTGCCGACCAGACCAACCTTCTTTCGCTAAACGCCGCAATCGAGGCTGAAAAGGCGGGTCAATATGGGCGAGGCTTTGCGGTCGTGGCAACGGAGATCCGGCGGCTTGCCGACCAAACCGCCGTCTCGACATACGACATCGAGCAGATGGTCAAGGAAATTCAATCCGCCGTCGCAGCCGGCGTCATGGGCATGGACAAATTCTCCGAGGAGGTCCGACGTGGCATGCAAGATGTGCAGCAGGTCGGCGGCCAACTCTACGAGATTATTCAGCAGGTCCAGGGCCTGGTACCACGCTTCGAAGTCGCCAATGAAGGAATGCAGGCCCAGGCAACGGGCGCAGCGCAGATCAGTGAGACGCTGATACAATTGAGCGAAGCCGCTCAGCAAACGGTTGAATCCCTCCAGCAATCCACGCTCGCGATCGACGAACTCAATCAGGTTTCGGGCGGGTTACGCAGCAGCATTTCCCGTTTCAAACTGCGGGCGCTGCGAGAGGTGCCTGCGAGCTAGGACGACAATGCTATTCCTCGGGTTCTGTATAGGTAGCGACCGGTATGTGCTGGACATGGAGCAGGTTGAAGAGGTCCTGCCTTACATCGGCGTGAGAACGCTGCCGGGCGCGCCGAACGGCGTAGTAGGACTAATCAACTGCCGGGGCTTACCCGTTCCCATGATCGATCTCAGCCTGCTTGCGCTTGGCCGCCCTTCGGCGCTGGTGCTGAGCACACGAATCGTTCTGATACGCTATCCAACCAAGGATGGTGAGAACCACCTGCTTGCGCTTGTTGCTGAACGAGCGACCGATATGCTCAAGCGGGATCCTTCTGACTTCGCGCCGTCCGGGATGGAGGCGGGAACTCCGCCCTACTTGGGCCCCGTGGCGTCCGACGATAGAGGACTTGTCCAGTGGGTCAGGGCCGAAGCGCTGCTATCGGACGACATTCGCGAAACGCTGTTCCGTCAGGTAGCGATGAGTTCATGATGTTTGGTGCGGTCGAACAGCTACTGAGGGAAAAGATTGGACTGGACAGCGGCACTGTCGGTCTGTCGGTGATCCGTCACGCGCTCCGCGAGCGGATGTCAGCCTGCCAGATCAGTGAGCTTCAAGATTATTGGCAATTGCTGGCTGGCTCCCCATCCGAGCTCCAGGAACTGATCAACGCCGTTGTCGTACCGGAGACATGGTTCTTCCGAGATCGTGAAGCTTTCACTGCAATGACGCGTCATGCACGGGCGCGCATGCGGCCGGGTCAACCCATAATGCTCTTGAGCCTACCATGTTCGACAGGCGAAGAGCCCTATTCGATGGCGATGGCCATGTTCGATGCCGGTTTCGGAGCACAGGATTTCAAGATTGACGCAGTCGACGTGAGCACGGCTAACCTTGCGGCCGCCGAGCGCGCGGTCTACGGGCGCAACTCATTTCGCGGCGATTTTCTCGAATTCAGAGGACGCTATCTCGAAGCGGCCGAAGGCGGACTACGGCCTGAGGTGCGGGTCCTGAAGCAAGTCCGGTTCAGGCTTGGCAACCTGTTTGATCCTGCGGCCTCGTATGGGCCGGCACCGTACGACATTATTTTTTGCCGCAACCTGCTGATCTATTTCAACCGAAACCTGCAAGACCGCGCGCTGGTTTGTCTGAAGACCCTCCTCGCGCCAGATGGCCTGCTGCTCGTCGGTCCAGCGGAATCAGGCCTTCCGATTCTGCACGGCTTTGCTTCAGCGCGATTACCCATGGCATTTGCGTTCACGAACGTGGAGCCGGCTAAGGCGCCCCGGACGGTTGCCCCCTCCAAGTCGCGCTTCGGTCCGGCCACCCCTGCTCCTATCTCTGACGTCAGCAAAGTGCTGAGCCCGATCCGGCCGACCTCCAGTAATGCAGCGAAAGTGGAGCGCTCCGTCCACCCGTCCGAGCGGGCGGCCCAAAGCCTCGCTTCTGTAGAACGCACCGCCAATGCCGGACGAGTTGCGGAAGCAAAGGAACTCGCGCTGACGCATCTCGGGGAATACGGTCCCTCGCCGGAAATTTTCTATCTGCTCGGGCTAGCTCAGGATGCAGAAGATGCGCGTTCCGAGGCGATCCAGAACTATCGCAAGGCCCTCTATCTCGAACCCCGCCATCAAGAAGCCCTCGCGCATCTTGCGCTGCTGCTTCGCAAGCAGGGTGACATCGCCGGTGCCGAGGCACTCACCGGGCGGCTCGGTCGGATTGGGAAAAGGAGCGGCACTTGACGTCAGCTGAGCCCGGTAGCGCATCATCGGTGCTGGACATCGCCATCGGCGACTGCTGGCGGCAAATAGGCGTTCGTGGTGACAGATCGTGCCCTGAACTGGAGCAGCATCTCCACTGCCGGAACTGCCCGACCTATAAGGAAATCGCACGGAACCTCCTGAACCGTCCGCTGCCGCCCGGCTATCGGGACGAGTGGGCCCGACATTTTGCCCAGGCAAGGACCGATGAAGCAGTCGGGAATGCCGAGGGCAGTGCATTTCAGACGGTCGTTGTCTTTCGTCTCGGCGAGGAATGGCTGGCGCTTCCGGTTGGCTGCTTCCAAGAAGTGGCCGAGCTGCGTAGCATTCATTCGCTGCCACACCGCAGGAACAGTGCGGTTCTCGGCATCGTCAATGTTCGAGGCGAATTGCTGGTTTGCGTTTCGTTGGCCAAACTGCTCGGAGTAGACGACCGCAAAACGCGGGTACAGGACACGCGGACCAAGGCATTTCCGCGTCTTATCGTCGTCGGCAACAGCGACAAGCGCGTTGCTTTTGCTGTGGACGAAATGCACGGCATTTATCGATTCAAACAGAGCGACCAGCTTGCCGTGCCTGCTACCGTTGGCAAGGCGTCCTCGACCATGACGGCAGCCATGGTCTCGTGGCGAAGGGGCGCGGTCGGTTGTCTGGACGAGGCGCTGCTGCTGGCCATGCTCGATCGAGCTATCGCATGAGCGGCGCAGACTACAGCCAATTTTCGATGCTCGACCTCTTTCGGGCCGAATTGGAGACGCAGTCGCAGGCCCTGACCTCCGGTCTGCTAGCGCTCGAACGCGATCCCGTGTCCGCCCAGAGTCTCGACTCTTGCATGCGGGCTGCCCATTCGCTGAAGGGGGCGGCCCGGATCGTCGATCTGACGCCGGCGGTGGAAGTTGCGCACGCGATGGAAGAGTGCCTGGTCGCCGCACAGCGGGGGCGTCTCAGCCTGACTCGCGAGCACATCGATACACTTTTGAAAGGCGTCGATCTCCTCGGATCCATAGCGAGTGAGCCTGCCTCGGCCGATGAGAGCGCCAAACTGGAAATAGCCGGTTTTCTGCTGGCGCTTGAGCAGGCATCCTCCCCATCGACAGCCAAGGTGCTTACAGTATCAGAGACGGAGCTCGCCGGCTCAAATGCTGCCCCGCAGGAGGCGCCGTGGGCCTCTTCGGCGAAGGAAACGAGCGTCCTCGCTCGATCGGAACCACTTTTTCAACCTTATGGCGGCGTCGGTTCCGACCGTATGGTGCGGGTGACGGCCGATAGTCTAAACCGCTTACTAGGGCTTGCCGGTGAGTCCCTGATGGAGGCTCGTCGCCTCAGGCCGTTTACGGGCGGCCTACTTCGACTGAAACGGATTCAGTCGGATCTGGCCATTGCCTTCGACGTGCTAGGCGACGCACTGGCCGAGATTCCTAAGGACGATCGGGCGGTGCAAGCACTGGCAGAGGCGCTGCAAAAACTTCGGCTGAGCCAGACGTTCCTCGCAGAGCGCCTTGACGAATTGGACTCGATTGACCGCAGAGCCACTGACCTTGCGAATCGACTCTATGACGAAACGCTGGCGAGTCGCATGCGCCCGTTCGAGGATGGCGTCCGGCACTATTCGAGGACGGTGCGCGACCTTGGCCGAACCTTGGGGAAGAACGTGCGGTTAGACATCGTCGGGGGCTCAACTGGCATCGATCGCGACATCCTGGACCAACTCGAGGCACCACTCGGCCATCTCCTCCGCAATGCTGTCGACCATGGGCTCGAAACGACCGACGAACGTATAGCAGCCGGCAAATCTGAAGAAGGTGTCATCAGGCTCGAAGCACGGCACAATGCGGGCCTGCTGCAGATAATCGTCGCGGACGACGGAAGGGGAATCGATCTGAACAAGCTGCGCGAGACGATCGTGGCGCGCGGCCTGACGACAGAGGAGACCGTCGGCAGACTTGCCGAAGCGGAATTGCTCGAATTTCTGTTTCTGCCAGGCTTTTCGATGAAAGCGACGGTTAGCAACATCTCCGGACGCGGCGTGGGGCTCGATGCCGTACAGGCGATGGCCAAGCAGGTCCGAGGCCTCGCAACCGTCTCCTCAGAGTTCGGCTTCGGAACCCGATTTCACCTACAGCTGCCGTTGACCTTGTCGGTGCTCCGCACGCTGCTCGTCGACATTGACGGGGAGCCATACGCCTTCCCGCTCGCAGGCATCGCCAGCACGATAAAGTTGCCGCGCACGCGCATCGAACTGCTCGAAGGCCGGCCGCATTTCCGCTTCGAGGATCGACAGATCGGACTAGTCACCGCGCACGAGGTTCTTGACCGCGCTGAGCCGCAAGCAGACGCCGATGAACTTTCAGTCGTTCTGATTAATGGTGATCACGGTGAAACCCACGGGTTGATTGTCGATCGCTTCCTGGGCGAGCGCGAGTTGGTGGTCCGGCCGCTAGATCCTCGCTTTGCCAAGGTCAAGGACATCAGCGCGGCGGCGTTGATGGAAGATGGTTCGCCCGTGCTTATCGTTGATGTCGACGATCTGATCCGATCAGTAGACAAGCTCGCGTCGTCCGGCGGATTACGCACCTTGCGGCGTGGTACTACCAGCCCCGATCAGAGGAGGCGCAAGCGCGTTCTGGTGGTCGACGATTCTTTGACGATACGTGAGCTCGAACGCAAGCTGCTGGACAATCACGGCTATGAGGTCGAGGTGGCGATTGATGGTATGGATGGATGGAACGCCCTACGGTCTGAATCATTCGATCTTGTTATCACCGATGTTGATATGCCGCGCATGGACGGCATCGAACTGGTGACCTTGATGAAGAAGGACAGCCGGCTCGGGAACACTCCGATCATGATCGTGTCGTACAAAGATCGCGAAGACGATCGCAGGCGAGGTCTTGACGCCGGCGCGGACTACTACCTGACTAAAGGGAGTTTCCACGACGAGACACTGCTCCATGCAGTCGTCGACCTGATCGGCCAGGCGACAGAATGAGGCGCAGCGTGTGTATCCATCAATGAGGATCGCTATCGTCAACGATATGCCTCTTGCGGTCGAGCTTCTGCGGCGATTGGTTATATCAACCCCGGAACATCAGGTGGCCTGGATCGCCGTTAACGGGCGTGAGGCAGTAGAGGCCTGCCAACGAGACCTCCCGGACCTGATCCTCATGGACCTGGTGATGCCGGAAATGGATGGCGTCGAGGCTACGCGCAGGATCATGGCGAAGACGCCATGCCTGATTCTGCTGGTCACGGCGAGCATTGAGGCCAACATTCCTGGTGTCTATGAAGCAATGGGGTATGGTGCGCTTGACGCGGTCGACATCCCCTCGATCGGCTCTGACGGCCCGGGGTCCGGACGGTCCGCACAGCTTATTATCAAGAAGATAACGACGATCAGCAAACTCGTACGTGACGCGCCGTCTTCAAATTGGGGCACACGGACATTGCCCCCGTCTGTGTCATCGGCACAGCACCTTATTGCCATCGGCGCGTCTGCGGGCGGGCCCGCAGCTGTTGCCGCGATCCTCGGCGCATTTCCGAGCAATTTCACGGCCGCAATAGTTCTCGTACAGCATCTCGATGCGCAGTTCGTACCCGGTCTTGCAAACTGGCTCGGCCAGCATGCGGCACTTCCAATCCGTCCGGCACGCGAAGGAGATGAGCCCGAGGCCGGCACCGTTCTAATTGCGGCCACGGCTGATCATCTCGTCTTCAAGTCAGCCCACAAGCTCGGCTATACCCCGAAGCCGCACGACAACGTCTACCGTCCCTCCGTAGATGTATTCCTTGAGAGCGCCGCGCAGTGGTGGCCGGGTGTCGTGATCGGTGTCTTGCTCACGGGCATGGGTAGAGATGGTGCCCAAGGGCTCAAGCTGCTACGCGACAAAGGGCATTTGACAATCGCTCAAGACAGCGCGTCGAGTGCGGTCTATGGGATGCCCAAAGCCGCCGCTGCCATCGGTGCCGCTGTCGAGATCCTACCGCTTGACTCAATCGCCCCGCGCCTAATCGAGGCGTGCGGCCCATCTTGCTGAAAGGTTATTCTATGACGGGCAAATCCAATCTCGTCTCACCCCTGGCAGACAATTACTCGTCAATGGTTCTGCTGGTGGACGACCAGATAATGATCTGTGAAGCGGTCCGGCGCGCGCTCGCAAACCAGCCGGACATAGATTTCCACTTCTGCACCGATCCGCTCAAAGCGACTACAGTTGCCGACGAAGTGAAGCCAACGGTCATCCTGCAGGATCTTGTCATGCCGGGCGTTGATGGGCTGGACTTGGTACGGCAATACCGAAAGAATTCCTCGACGCATTCTGTCCCCGTCATCGTGCTGTCAAGTAAAGAAGATCCGGCCATCAAGGGCGAGGCATTCGAGGCCGGAGCGAACGACTATTTGGTCAAACTGCCGGACCGTATCGAGTTGGTCGCTCGCGTCCGTTATCACTCCCGGGCCTATCTTGACCACGTTCAGCGAGAGGAGGCATACAGGGCCCTGCGAGAAAGCCAGCGGCAATTAATGCGCGCGAATCTCGAGCTGGAACGTCTCACACGGATTGACGGTCTCACAGGTCTGGGAAACCGGCGCTACTTCGATGAATATCTCGCGGCGGAATGGAAGCGCGCGGTCCGCACGAAGAGCCCGCTGTCGTTGTTTATGATCGATGCCGATCACTTCAAGCGCTACAACGACACCTATGGCCACATGGCAGGCGACGAGGTGCTGAAGCAGGTCGCCAATGTAATCCAAAGCAGTTGCAACCGCTCGACCGATCTCGCGGCGCGCTACGGCGGCGAAGAGTTCGTCGTGGTGGTGGTCGATATTTTGCAGGCGCAGTCGGGCGCTATGGCCGAGCGGCTCGTGCAGAGCGTGCGAGCCTTGAGCATTCCACACGGTTCTGAGCGGGTGACAATCAGCGTCGGTGTTGCAACCATGGTGCCTGATGAGAACCACACGCCAAATGACCTCATCAAGGCGGCCGATCTGGCGCTCTTCCGCGCCAAGTCGGAAGGACGGGACCGTGTCGTGTATTACGACTAAAGGTAAGGGTGCTTTACGGACGGGCTTACAGCTCGTGCAGTTTAAAGGCTTGGTGATCGCCGAACGGGACCCCTCGATTGTCAACCGGGCAAGCGAAACAGTTCAAAGTCAGTTCCATTTCTGGATAACTGCTGTTCCGCGGACCGGAACCTCAAACACGAGTTCGTTTTCGACGGCTACGCCTCCGACGCTTATGCGCCTGGTCCAGTCTAATCTAGGACATCCCTCGCCCCTTTTGGCGCGAAATAGACTTGCGCAACGCGCCCGCCCGGATACGCCCACCGATCTCCTTGCGTGAAGGTGATCCTCACGTCAGGGTATCGGACGCCGCAGCCGATGCGGGAGGCTGGTGCGATGGAGGACCACTGCTGGCGAAACCTTACGATCACACGCTGCTTGTCAATTGATCAACCGCCTGCTCAGCACGCGGGAGCGTCTTCGAGATAGGGGAGCCGCTTGAGAGCAGTGACTAACGAGCCGGAGGAGTGTGCCCGGCACGAGTAGGGGGTCGGGCGGAGCATCGTGCCGGGCCTGGGCAATCCCCAGCAAGCGTCGGCTCCATGCGCCTATCTCAAAAGGTGACCGTCACAACGACAATATCCGTATAGGTGCCGGACGGCGGCGTCGACCATCCGCACCGCTATTTGAGACTGTAGTGCACCCTGCCAGAGATATGCTCGATATCAAAGGCCCGATGGCCAATGCGTTGCTTGCGAATGATCGCTGAATGCCAACCTGATTCTGTTTCATACCCGTCACCTCAACTGACAATAGTGCAGGCTAGATGGGGATACGGCGCGAAACAAGGGAGCGCCTCTTCTTTGGTTCGGCCGATCGCTTCTAGTCAGAAGCCGCGGGCCAGCCGCATCGCCTGCAAAGCCAAATCGTACGTGATAGGCTGATCGCGCAGCCATGGTCCGAACTCGCCATGCGGCACCGACGCCTTGACCGCGAGCATCCTCTTGCCGAGCGCGATAATGTCTTCGCGCCGGCGCTGACGCTTGGTGAAGCCCTGCCGGCCCTTTTCAGCCTCACTGGCATCAGCCTTGGCCATCCGGGATCGAATCGTCTCCTTTGCCGTTAGCGAGCTCTCCCTGAGACACCGGAGGTGCACTTAAAGGATACCAGCTAGCGCATGCCCCTGATGAACGCGGCCGCGCAGCTCATTGACAATCGCTATGTATGCGCCGAGCGGGATCGCGTCGAAAACCTCGAGCACGGCGGCCATGCCCTGCTCCACCAGGTCCGGACAGGCCAGCAGCAAGTCAGAGACGGCCATCAGGCTGCTTTCTTCGATGAGCGCGTGATTGCCGCGGCCCTCAGCCAGGACACACAGGACCAACCGTGCATGCTCAGCGCCATGATTGTCGATCAGCCGGCGCATGGAGCCGACGGCGCGCGTCTGGCCTTCCTTTGGATAGCGGCCCTTGGGGACGATCTCTACGTGGAATTCGCCACAGAGCGCGTCAACTCGCGGGTCGACGTAGAGTGCAGATCCGCGGCTCCAGCCTTCTCGCGCAAGCATTCGGCGTCTCCGCATGATCGACGCACGATGTTTGCACAAATGTAATGGCCGCTGCAAGAGTG
>NZ_JAMYUA010000069.1:0-19990 GCF_040322715.1 Mesorhizobium sp. M0106
GTCTGATCAGACCAGATACCGTTCCCAATTCGAAGGCCATCCGTCGAAAGCGCCGGCGTCAACGTGCAGGGAAAATCGCGCTTACTTAGATGATGCCACCCAGGCCTAATTACGGGCCATCGACTTTACAGTTGGCGATAACGGTGAATACGCTCTCCCCCTGATTTGGGAGGGGCACAAGTGGTAGCAGCGAACGGCAACAGTGATCTCGTTTTTACGGCGGAACTGTTCAAGGCAGCTGACAAGTTGCGCGGCAATCTAGAACCGTCCGAGTACAAGCATGTCGCGCTCGGTCTGATCTTCTTAAAATACATTTCCGACGCCTTCGAGGGTCAGCATGCCAAGCTGAAGGCGGACGAGTACGCCGACGCGGAAGACCCCGAGGAGTATCTGGCTGAGAACGTTTTCTGGGTGCCGAAAGAGGCCCGTTGGTCGCACTTGCAGGCTAACGCCAAGCGCCCCGAGATAGGCAAGCTGGTCGATGAGGCGATGGAGGCCATCGAAAAGGTCCCGTCCAACGAGGGGTTGAAAGGCGTCCTGCCCAAGAACTATGCCCGTCCGACGCTGAACAAGACCATGCTCGGCGAGCTGATCGACCTGTTCTCCAACATAGGCATGCACGATAGCACCGACACGGCGAAAGACCTGTTGGGCCGCGTATACGAGTATTTCCTGTCAGGGTTTGCCAGTTCCGAGGGCAAGCGAGGCGGCGAGTTCTTCACGCCCCGTTCCGTCGTACGCACTCTGGTCGAAATGCTCGAACCCTACAAGGGGCGCGTCTATGATCCATGCTGCGGATCGGGCGGCATGTTTGTGCAGTCGGAAAAGTTCATTGAGGAGCACGGCGGGCGGCGTGATGCCATCGCGATCTACGGTCAAGAGATCAATCACACCACGTGGCGGCTGGCTAAGATGAACCTCGCGGTGCAGGGCATTGACGCGGACATCCGATGGAACAATGAGGGCAGCTTCCATCGAGACGAGTTCGCGGACCTCAAGGCTGATTTCGTCATGGCTAACCCGCCCTTCAATGTGTCGGACTGGGGTGGTGAGCGCCTGACAAACGATCAGCGCTGGAAGCACGGCGTCCCGCCAAGAGGGAACGCCAACTTCGGCTGGCTTCAACACATCCTCCACCATTTGGCCCCACGTGGAACAGCGGGTATCGTGCTCGCCAATGGTTCGATGTCGTCCAACCAATCTGGCGAGGGCGACATTCGCAAGGCCATGATCGAGGCGGATGTGGTGGACTGTATGGTCGCACTGCCGGGCCAACTGTTCTTCTCCACCCCAATCCCTGCCTGCCTCTGGATACTGGCGCGGAACAAGACCGCCAACGGTCATCGCGACCGGCGCGGAGAAATCCTGTTCATTGACGCTCGCAAGCTCGGCTTCATGGTGGATCGGATACGCAAGGAATTCAGTGCAGAGGACATCGATAAGATGGCTGGGTCCTACCACCGCTGGCGTGCCACGCCTGAGACGCGGGCGGCGAACGGCTGGGCCGACTACGCCGACGATCCGGGTTTCTGCAAGTCGGCCACCCTAGCAGAGGTTCGCGAGCATGGTCATGTGCTTGCGCCCGGTCGATATGTGGGTGCAGCAGAGGCAGAGATTGACGGTGTTTTGTTCGCCGAAAAGTTCGAGGAACTGCGCGAACAGCTACAGTCACAGTTTGCAGAGGGGCGCACGCTGGAGGAGCGGATCGAGCGAGTACTAGGGGACGTGACGCCATGAGCGGATGGACCTCTACAACTCTCGGCGACCTCATAGAGGTGAAACATGGCTTTGCGTTCAAAGGCGAGTATTTCCGAGACGCGCCGCCAGGAGACATCCTACTGACGCCGGGCAACTTCGCAGTTGGTGGCGGCTTCCAGTTTGGGAAGCTCAAGTTTTACGACGGCCCATCAGCCCCAGGCTACGTCCTTCGAGCTGGCGACCTCCTGGTGACGATGACGGATCTCAGCAAAGCGGGCGATACCCTTGGGTACCCTGCGATAGTTCCCCATGATGGGTCTGTTTATTTGCACAATCAGCGCCTTGGAAAAGTTGATTGTACCTCTGATCTTGCCAGCCGTGATTTCATCTACTGGCTGATGCGAACATCGAGCTACAGGGCAGAAGTGCTGGCAAGTTGCACGGGTTCAACCGTTAAGCACACGTCACCGAGCCGCATAAAGGCGTATAGGTTCCTGCTACCTCCACAGCCGGAACAAAAGCTCATCTGCGAAGTGCTCGGCGCACTTGACGCCAAGATCGAAGTGAACCGGCGGATGAATGAAACGCTGGAAACTATGGCGCAGGCGATCTTTCGCGACTGGTATGTCAACTTCGGCCCAACCCGCCGCAAGATCGACGGCGCAACCGATCCTGTCGATATCGTGGGCTGTCTCGTCACCGACCCTGACGAGGCGCAGGAACTGGCTAATCTGTTTCCGGAAGCGTTGGGTGATGATGGGCTGCCGTCGGGCTGGTCGACAAGTCCGCTTGCATCCATCCTGTCAGTACTGGAGACTGGGTCACGGCCAAAAGGCGGCGTCAAGGGCATCAATTTTGGAATACCTAGCATTGGCGCCGAGAGTATCGTTGGTATTGGAAAGTACGACTTTAGTAAGACGAAGTATGTTAGTGTAGAGTTTCATAAAGGCATGAAGCGGGGCTATGTGAGTGACCGTGATGTGCTTTTGTACAAAGATGGCGGGCGACCTGGAGAATTCGAACCCCATGTGAGCATGTTCGGGTCCGGATTTCCTTTTTCCGAGTTCTGCATAAACGAACACGTCTACAGGATCAGGGCGTGCCCACCGTTTACTCAAGAGTTTTTATATTTCATGCTTACGTCAGAAGCCCTTATGGATGAGATGCGAAATCGCGGGACCGGCGTTGCAACCCCCGGGCTGAATTCGACAGCCGTGAAGGCGCTACCGTTTGTCGATGCGGGCCATGAAATAGCTGCGGCCTTTGGCTCCTTGGTCCACCCCCTTGTGTCTCGAATACTCGCCAATGGAGCACAAAGTAGGACGCTCGCGGCTACCCGAGACCTCCTGCTCCCGAAGTTCATTTCCGGCGAGATCACCATCCGGGATGCCGAGCGCCGTCTGGAGGCAGCGCAGTGACATCCCAGGCGGAACGGGCGGCCGGATATTCGTTCACAGGCATTTCATACTGAAAGTTCTCCCATGAAAATTAGCAGTATTCTCGAAAAGATAGATGCAAATCAACTATTCATCCCTGCATTTCAACGCGAGTACGTTTGGAAAAAGAAGGATGCAAAGCTCCTTTTAAGTTCGATGATTAAGGGTTATCCCACCGGGACGATCCTGACTTGGGACACCAATCACCCACCCGAACTCAAGGGCGATCACGCCTATGATCCTAGGCAGGGCGCCATCAAGATCCTTCTCGATGGGCAGCAACGCGTCACGACCCTCTACATGTTGGTACAGGGCGAACTGCCCCCGTACTACACGCTCGACGAAGTCACCGACGATACGCGCGGCCTTCACGTCAATGTGGAGACTTTGGAGCTCGAGTATTTCCAGAAGCGTATGGCTACCGATCCGCGATGGCTGCACGTGACCGACATATTCAAGAAGAACATTCGCGCCAAGGAAGTGGTGCGAGCACTGGAGAAGGCCGGCCGAGTGTTGACGAAGGCAGAGGACGATCGGATCGACGATAACTTTGCCGCCGTACAGGGTATTCTCGACCGCGATTTCCCAGAGCAGAATATCCCAGTGAGGGCGTCGCTGCGGGAGGCGATCGATATATTCTACATCGTCAATGCGGGTGGAGTGGCGCTCACCGACGCCGAACTCGCGTTGGCGCAAATCTCAGGATACTGGCCGCAGGCACGCGAAGCATTCAAGGCGAAGCTGGAGGCACTCAAGAAAAACGGCTTCGTGTTCAGGCTGGATTTTGTCGTCTTCGCCCTGCTCGCCATTTTGCACCAAGGCGGCTCCGAGATGCGCAAGCTGCACTCGGAAGACAACAACGACGCGATCCGAGCGGCCTGGAAGGCGCTCGATGCCAAGGTCCTAGACTATGTTGCGAACCTGCTGCGCGACCACGCCTACGTAGACCACACAGATGAAATCAACTCAATCTACGCGTTGATACCAATCGTCGCCTATTGCTTCCAGCGTGACTGCAAACTGAGCCATACCGACATTCAGAAGGTGGTGAAGTGGTTCTACTATTCGCAGGTTCGTCGGCGCTACGTGAGCCAGCTTCCCCAGCGGCTGGACCATGACCTGAAGATCGTCGCCACTTCTGACATGCCGTTCGACCGACTGCTGGACGTGATCCGCGAGGAACGGGGTGGGGCGATTTCAATTGCGGCCGATGAGTTCGTGGGCAGCGCCATTCAGCATCCGCTGTTCGGCCTCGTGCGCTGGCACCTCAAAAGCAAGGGGGCGAAGTGCCTCACCACCGGCGTTTCCATTCATCGTCCGATGGGTGAGAAGTACAAACTAGAGTACGACCACATCTTTGCCTTCGCCAACCTCAAGGCCGAGGGGTATGGCATGGAGAACCGACTGAAGTACCAGTTGGCCCAGGAACTGACGAACCGGGCGTTGCTTACCCAAATCGCCAATCGGTCGAAAGGCAAGAAGGAGACCGAAGGGTACTTGACCTCAGTAATGAAGAACCAGCCGAAGGCGCTTTCCCTGCAACTGATCCCCGAGGACCAAGAACTCTGGCAAATCGAAAACTATGAACTCTTCCTCAAGACACGTCGCAAGATGTTGGCTGACAGCCTCAATGCGTGGCTTGAGGGCTTGGCCGATACGAATGCCGTTTCCGAAAGCATTAGCTTGGAGGATTTGATCGCCGAAGGTGAGAACGAAGACGTCGAGTTCAAGGAAACGCTTCGCTGGGACATCCGTCAAGGGAATATGAATAAGGACCTCGAAGGCGTCATAATGAAGACGATCGCCGCTTTCGCCAATTTGCAAGGCGGGACGCTAGTGATCGGCGTGGCTGACGATGGCTCTATTTCCGGCCTCGACAACGACTACAAGAGCATGGGCGGCGGTGATCGCGACAAGTTCGAACTGCACCTAAAAACTCTCGTCATCAATGCCTTCGGCGAGGCTTTTGGTGCGACGAAACTCAAGGTCTCCTTTCCGGAAATCGATGAGAAGGAAATTTGTCGGCTCGATGTCGCGCCGGCCAACAAGCCGATTTACCTGAAGATCGCAGACAAAGGTGGAGTGCCCATGGAGCGTTTCTACGTTCGAAACGGCAATTCCTCGCGCGAGATGACTGGCGAGCAGGCCCTCCTTTACATCAAGGAGCGTTTCGTCTGATGCCTCTGGGCGACGCGATGGACATCGTTTACCGGCAGGTCGAGACGGAGTACTCCCGATCCGGCTTTCGCGAGGACATTGTCGAGGAGGCCGCCATAGGCATATTCGAAGGGCTTGGCTACATCTACGCCCCTTCGAACAAGATCGCGCCTGACGGCTCCGCGCCAGAGCGTGACGCCTACTCGGACACGATCTTGACGATGCGACTAGCTGCCGCCGTCGAGCGTCTCAATCCTACCATTCCAGCTGATGCCCGATCCGCTGCCATAAAGCAGTTATTCATCACGGAAACGCCGTCGCTGGTTGAGGAGAACCGGCGTATCCATCGGCTACTTACGGAAGGTGTCGATGTTGAGTTCGTAGTGGCCGATGGGGAGATCAAGGGCGACAAGGTCTGGCTGATCGATTTCGATAGCGCCGACAACAACGACTGGCTGGTGACCAACCAATTTACCGCGGTTGAGGGCCGCCACAAGCGCCGTCCCGACGTTGTGGTGTTCGTCAATGGTCTGCCCCTCGCCATCATCGAGTTAAAGAACGCTGGTGCCGAAACCGCCGACATTGGCGCTGCCTTCAATCAGCTCCAGACGTATAAGGCGCAGGTGCCGTCACTGTTTCGGACGAACGCGGTCTTGATCGCATCGGATGGCGTTCTGGCCAGGATAGGGTCGCTTACCGCTGACGAGGAACGGTTCATGCCGTGGCGGACGGTGACGGGAGCTGATGACGATTTCACGCCCCACGGGCCCCGCGAGATGGCGACGCTGTTGCGCGGCGTGTTCGACCGCAAACGGTTCCTCGCCTTGCTGCATGACTTCGTCGTGTTCGGCGACAAGGGCGAAGGTCCGTTCAAGGTCATCGCCGGATACCACCAGTTCCATGGCGCAACGAAGGCGCTCACCAGCGCCATCGAGGCCGCGAAGCCTGACGGTGACCGCAAGATCGGCGTCATCTGGCATACGCAGGGTTCGGGCAAAAGTCTGTTGATGGCGTTCTTCGGTGGGTTGATCGTAAAGTCAAAGGCGCTGGAGAACCCGACGCTGGTTGTGTTGACCGATCGCAACGACCTTGACGATCAGCTGTTCGGGACGTTCAGCCTGTGCCGTGACCTGATCCGCCAGACGCCCGAGCAGGCAGACAGCCGCGACGAGCTTCGCCGTCTCCTCAATCGCGCTTCTGGTGGCGTCATCTTCACCACGGTTCAGAAGTTCTCGCCCGAGGCGGGGGAGGAGAGCTTCCCGGTGCTCACCGACCGCCGCAACGTCATTGTCATTGCCGATGAGGCGCATCGCAGTCAGTACGGCTTTGATGCCAAGCTCGACAAGACGACCGGCAAGCGCCGCTACGGCTACGCCCACTACATCCGGCAGGGGCTGCCCAATGCGTCGTTCATCGGTTTTACCGGGACGCCCATCGAAGCCGACGACGTGAACACGCCAGCGATCTTTGGCGAGTACATCGACATCTACGACATCAGCCGCGCCGTAGAGGACGGGGCGACCGTTCCGATCTTCTACGAGAGCCGATTGGCTCGTATTGAGTTGAACGAAGACGAGAAGCCACGCATCGATGCAGAGATCGAGGCGATCCTCGAAGACGACACGATGTCGGAGCAGGAAAAGCAGAAGGCCAAGTGGGCGACCGTCGAGCGGCTGGTGGGGTCGGACAAGCGCTTATCACAGATCGCAGCCGACATGGTCGAGCACCTAGAAGCACGCATCGCTGGTATGAACGGCAAGGCGATGGCAGTCTGCATGAGCCGCCGCATCTGCGTCGATCTCTATAAGCACATCATCGCTTTGCGACCGGATTGGCATTCCGATGACGATAGCAAGGGCGCGATCAAGATTGTGATGACCGGGTCGGCGTCCGATCCCCTCGACTGGCAACCGCACATCGGCAGCAAGAAGCGGCGCGATGCGCTTGCCAAGCGGGCGCGTGATCCCGAGGACGAACTCAAGCTGGTGATCGTGCGCGACATGTGGCTGACGGGCTTCGACGCGCCTTGCATGCACACTATGTACATTGACAAACCCATGCGTGGACACGGACTGATGCAGGCCATCGCTCGCGTCAATCGGGTGTTCAAGGATAAACCGGGCGGGCTGATTGTTGATTACATCGGCATCGCCCAGAACCTCAAGAATGCCCTCGGGCAATACACGGCATCCGATCAGGAGAAGACTGGTATTGACGAGGAGCAGGCCGTCGCCGTCCTCATGGAGAAGTATGAGGTTGTGCGCGGGATGTATCACGGCCACGACTACCGTCTTGGCATCGTCGGCCAGCCTCAGCAGCGTCTCGTCTCCCTTGCCGATGCAATCAACTGGATATTGGCGTGGCAGCAGCGGGAGGCAGCCAAAGTCTCCGGTACGGAGGAAAAGAAGAAGGCACACCGACGGTATCAGGGCGCCATTCTAGAGCTGAGCAAGGCATATGCACTGGCATCTGCCAGTGATGAAGCTCGGCAGATACGTGACGAGGTAGGTTTCTTCCAAGCAGTGCGGGCGGCATTGGCTAAGACCACGGCGAAGGGAAAGATGTCCGACCGGGCCAGAACCTTCGCCGTCGAGCAACTGCTCAATCAGGCGGTCGCCAACGCCGAAATCGTGGACATCCTCAAGGCTGCGGGCATCCAGACCCCGGACCTCTCGATCCTATCCGAGGAGTTCCTCGCTGAAATTCAGCAGATGGATAGGAAAAACCTTGCGCTGGAGGCGTTGAAGAAGCTCCTCAACGGCGAGATCAGCAGCCGCTCGCGGTCTAACGTAGTAGAGACCAAGTCGTTCTCACGACGTCTGGAAGAGGCCGTTGCTCGCTATCATGCAGGAGCCATCTCGACCGTTGAAATGATCCAAGAATTGATCGCCCTGGCGAAGGACATAAAGGCATCGGCTGACCGTGGCGAGGAGCATGGCCTCTCACCAGAGGAGTTGGCCTTCTATGACGCTCTGGCTGAGAACGAGAGCGCCATCGAGGCCATGGGCAGTGAGAAGCTGCGAGTGATCGCTCACGATTTGGTCGAGCAGATGCGGGGTTCCGCGACTGTGGACTGGCACCACAAAGCGACTGCCCGTGCTCGCATGCGCGTTCTCGTAAAGCGCATTCTTAAGAAGTACGGATATCCGCCCGATTTGGAGCAGGAGGCTGTACAGACCGTGCTGGCGCAAGCGGAGGTGATGCTACGGGAGGTGGCATCCAGTCACGGAAGCTATTGAAGCCGGCTCTCATTGTGGTGCAAAGCGGTTGGATACCTTCCACACGTGGGTTCTACACAACGCTTGACGAATAGCCGAAAATAACCAACAAATACAATTGCAAAAGGCGAAACCAGCCGAGTTCAATCCTCTCTCGCAGCACCAGTCTATCCGCACCATGCAGAGCTATGGCCATCGCCGCGCATGACCGACTGAGCAAATAGAGGCTATCAGGGCAGATCGCGACGCATACTGGCTGAATGATACGGAGCCGAGCTGCCCTTGTGCCCGGCTCCGGCTTTGACGGGAACCTATGCAGCGTCGCCTGTTAGTTGCCGACGTCGCCGCTCCGGAGCCGCTTCACGCACAAAGCGCGAAGGACCAGAGCGGCATCGGCGTAAGTGATCGCCTTTTCGCCGCCGAACACCAGTGTATTGCCGACAACCTCTAGGACATCGCCCTCGATGCGCCAAGGAAGAATATCGGTGCAGGTCCGCATGCGGCCGAAGACCGAACTGATCGGCACCATATGGTTCTCAAACTCCACGTGCGGCTCGTCCGTTCCCGGAGTCCAGGTCTGGTAGGCTTCCAAGGCATCGTCGAAGGCTCCGTGCAAATGAATCGGAGCATGGCCCTCATGCAGTGCGGGTAAAAGGCGTGTGATCATCGGTCTCCTCCTGGATCGCGACAGCCAGCCAATGCTGCCAGGTAACCCCCCGCATTTCGATGATAGGTCTATGGCCGGATGCGACGGTGCCTACCAATAGCCGCAAGTGCCGATGCCCCAATAGAAAGCTTCATCCCGTCCTGAGCGGCGAAATTTCGCCTCGGAGTCAGAAGCGTCGTCCGCCTGCGCCTAGTCCGGCGCATAACGTGAAAGCTCCATGGGCGGGAAAAGGGCGCCGATCACGATCCTGATACAGCCCGGAACGGCTTCCAGAAATGTCTGCGTCATCGTCATCTCCTGATCCTGCGAACATGGACGGCGAAAAGTCAGGCACTTGAAGAGCGCAGTATGACCGGCTTCTTAGCAAATGTCTATCAAACTTGTAGACATTGCCTTGTAAGGAGCGAGCCTCAGACGAAATGCCATGCGAGCTTGCCTGTGACTACGGTGGATGCCTGATCGCCAAGCTTCCTGCTATCCACGCCTCGAACGGCCGCAGCTCCCGGTCTCTTGGCACTTTGCGACGGGGATCAGCTCCATCGTGCCTTCCTCGCGAGCGCGACGGATCTTCAGAATGATGATCCGTCTTCATGAACCTTGGTCGAGCCGCCAACATGCGATCAGGTGCTCGTCGCCAGCTTGGCTGAGGGGCGGTTCGGCTTTCCTGCAATCGGCAACAGCGATCGAGCAACGGCCGGCGAAGGCGCATCCCTGGTTCGGGCCCGCCGCGATGTCGGCCTGAGAGATGATCTTCGGCGCTGCATCGTCTGAAGACGCCGCCAGCAGCAGTTTCGTATAGGGATGATTGGGCCCGTGAAAAATCTGGTCGGATGAGCCGGTTTCGACCAGGCGGCCGCGGTACAGCACGCCGATCCTGTCGGCCATGTAGCGCACGACCCTGAGATCGTGGCTGATGAACAGATAGGTCGTGTCCTTGTCGCGCTGCAGGTCGTTGAGCAGGTTGAGAACGATTGCCTGGACGGAAACGTCGAGCGCCGAAGTGGGTTCGTCGAGCACCACGACCTTCGGCACGCCGGCGAAGGCCCGTGCGATGGCCGCCCGTTGCCGCTGGCCGCCGGATAGTGATCGCGACTTCTGCTCGGCTGTGGCGCCGGCAAGGCGAACCGATTGCAGCAAATCGCTGATGCGGGCATTTATCTCACTGCTGCGCAGGCCGGCGAGCCGGCGTAGCGGGCGGCCGAGGATCCTGCCGATCCGCTGACGCGGGTTGAGCGTGCGATCCGGCGACTGGAAAACCATCTGCACATCGCGGCGTTCGCCAAGACTTCTCTTCTCGACGCGCGGTGCGACCGTCCTGCCGAACAGTTCGACCGATCCGGCGTCTGGCATCTGTAGGCCGGTGACGATCCTTGCCAGGGTCGACTTGCCGGAACCGGACTCGCCGATCAGCCCGAAGGTCTCGCCGTGGCCGATATCGAGATCGACATTGCTGAGCACCGGTTGGCTGCCGAAGGCATGGCTGATACCTTTACAGGCGATCGCGATTCGGCGTTCTTTGCGCTCGCCGGCATCTTCATTCTGGACGGCCGAGTGCGATGGCAGGCCGTCCGTCTCCGCCAGTCTTCCATTCCGCTTCGTGTAGTTGAGCGCCGGGATCGAGGCGATCAGCGCCTTCGTATAGGCGTGAGAGGGGTTGTCGAAGACATCGCCGGCGGCGCCGCTTTCGACCACGGTTCCCGACTGCATCACCGCCACCCGGTCGCAGGAGCGGCGGATCATGTTGATGTCGTGGCTGATCAGCAGAATGCTGGTCTTGTGGTCCTTGCGCAGGCCGGAGAGGATGGCGATGATCTCGGACTGAACGCTGGCGTCGAGCGCCGTCGTCGGCTCGTCCAGCACCAGCAGCGACGGGTCGAGCGCAATCGCGATGGCGATGTTGGCGCGCTGCTGCATGCCGCCGGAGAGTTCGTGTGGATAGAGCCCCAGCACCCGCTCCGGATGGCTCACCCGAACGCGCCCGAGCAGTTCGCAAGCCCGCTCGCGCGCCTCGTCATGGCGCACCGGGCGATGCCGCATGATCGTCTCGGTGATCTGGCGGCCGATCGTCATGCTTGGGTTGAGGGCCGCGCCCGGGTGCTGGTAGACGGCGGCGATGTAATTTCCCCTGAGTTGGCGCAACTGCTCGGCGGAGAGGTCGCGGATTTCGCGGCCCTGGAACTCCAGCGCTGACGCCGCGATGCGGGCATTCTTCGGCAGATAGCGCAGGATGGCGAGCGCCACCGAGCTTTTCCCCGATCCAGACTCGCCGACAAGGCCGAGTGCTTCGCCTTCGCCTATGCGCAGGGAGACGCCACTGACGGCGGGATGCGATCCATTGCGCCCTTCATAGGCGATGGAAAGCTGGTCGACGTTCAGAACCGAGGAGGACATTGGGAGCTTGAAACCACTTTCTTCCAGCGTCGCGATCGAGGGCAATCGCTTCCACTTTCGCAACGCATTATATCTATAAAGTTACTAGAATTAGGACGGAGCGCAATCTAACTTTCATGGCTCAAGAGCGATTGTCGCCGCTTGCCGAAGCAGTGCGACAATCTCCGGAGCAGATTTGGCTCCAGAGCAGATCTGGAAGGAGACCGGCATGGCTCGAGACCACATGATCCTCAGCGCATTTTTCTTCAACCCGCAGGGCGATCATCGGATGTCGTGGCGCCATCCGCGGGCGCCGGGCCGGGAGGTGCTGGACTTCGAGTTCTACCGTGATCTCGTGCAAGCGGCCGAGCGGGCCAGGATCGACACCATCTTCGTCGCCGACCACGTTTCGATCTGGGATTCGGTCAAGAGCGGTGTCGCCCACTACGCCAATGCCCGCCTTGAGCCATTGACGCTGCTGTCGGCACTGGCCGGCGTGACCAAACACATCGGCCTGATCACCACGGTGTCGAGCTCGTACAGCGAGCCCTACAATGTTGCGCGCATGTTCGCCTCGCTTGACCATATCAGCAAGGGCAGGTCGTCGTGGAACGTCGTCACATCGGCCATGGACGAGGAGGCGCGCAATTTCGGCCGCGACGGCAACATCGAACATGCGTTCCGCTATGAGCGCGCGGCCGAATTCCTCGATATCGTCAAGGCGCTTTGGGACAGCTGGGAAGACGAGGCGCTGCTGATCGACAAGGAGACGGGCTATTTCGCCGATCCCGACAAGGTCCACCCCATCGATCACAAGGGCAAGCACTTCAAGGTGCGCGGACCCCTCAACGTCTCGCGGCCGCCGCAGGGCCACCCGCTGATCGTCCAGGCAGGCTCGTCCGAGGACGGCAAGAACTTCGCCGCCGCCCAGGCCGATGCGCACTTCGCCATCTACAGCACCAAGGAGGATGGAATCAAATATCGCCAGGATATCAACGAGCGGCTTGCCCGCCACGGCAGGCGGCCGGAGAGCTTTAAGATCCTGCCGGGGATCCTGCCGATCGTCGCCGCCTCCGAGGCGGAGGGCCGGGAACGGCAGGAATACCTGCAGACGCTGCTTCCCGATCAGGTCGGCATCGACCTTCTGTCAAGCTGGAGCGGGTTGGATCTCTCAGTCTATCCGCCAGACGGGCCGCTGCCGCCGCTACCGGACGAGAGCACGTTCAATGGCGGACGGACATCGCTCAACCGGGTCAAGGAATGGTCGAAGCAGAATCTCAGCCTACGCGACATCGCCCGCAAGCTCGCCAACAGCGGTTCGGTCCCGACTGTCGTGGGCACGCCCAAACAGATCGCCGACCAGTTGCAGGACTGGTTCGTTTCAGGCGCCGCCGACGGCTTCAACCTGATGTTCCCGCTGTTGCCCGAGGACTGGGTGAATTTCGCCGAGCAGGTGGTGCCGGAGCTGCAGCGCCGCGGCGCGTTCCCGACCGAATACGCGCCAGGAACGCTGCGCGACCGCTTCGGTCTGGCGCGGCCGGCAAACCGCTTCGCCGAGCAGCGCGACAACGCACGCGCCGTGTCCTGACATCCGCTTCGGAGCAACGATCATGACAGCAGCACCCAGACTTCAGCCGCGCGAAGCCACGGCCCCGCATCTCGTCAATGTCCTGCACAGTCCCAAGCGCGTCCGCGTCAAATTCGGCGGCCGCACGATCGCCGACAGCCGCAACGTGCTCGTGCTGCGCTCCAACCATTTCCTGCCGATCTATTTCTTCCCGCCGTCAGCGGTAGACCCGTCGGTGCTGAAGCCCTCGCTGCATCGCGAACCGCATCCAGTCGGTGGCGAGACGGCCTATTGGGATATCGACAGCGGCGACAGGCGCAGTGCCAACGCGGCGTGGGCGTTCATCTCGCCGCCGGACGAATCGCTGGCGTCCCTGGCTGGCCGGATCGCCTTCACCTGGAAGGCCGTCGACCAATGGTTCGAGGAGGACGAAGAGGTCTTCGTCCATGCGCGAGACCCTTATGCGCGCATTGATGTGCTGCAAAGCACGAGCCATGTGCAGGTCTGGTTCGACGGCGAGCCGATCGCCGACAGTCACCGCCCGGTGCTTTTGTTCGAGACCCATCTGCCGACGCGTTTCTATCTACCGGCGGAAGACATCCGGCTGGAGCGGCTGACGGCGTCCGTTACAACGACGCGATGTCCCTACAAGGGCATTGCCTCCTACTGGTCGGGGCTGCTGAGCGACGGAACGGTGCGCCCGGACATCGCCTGGAGCTACCGGGATCCAATCGTCGAAATGCCGAAGATCAAAGGCCTCATCGCCTTCTATCCGCAGGCCGTTGACCGCATCCATCTCGACGGCGAACCCGTCGCATAGGTTTTTAATTTTCATTTCAAAGCAGGGTTTAACATGACCAAACGCAGGGATATCGACGCACTTCGCAGCCTGTCGGGGGACATCTGGAATGTCGCCGTCGACGAATATCAGGGCGGCTTTCTCAAGCGCCGCGATCTCCTGAAATACGCCGCACTGCTCGGCCTGACAGGCTTTGCCACCTCGCAGGGGTTCGGAGCCGCGCGCGCCGCGGCCGCCGCCGGCGGTACGGTCCGTGTCGGGCTCGGTCAGCCGACCAAGGCGATCGATCCGGTTTCGGTGACCGATCCGGCCAGCATCGGGGTGATCAGCCAGGTCGGCGAATATCTGATCCTCGACGATCCGAAGGACGGTCTCCAGCCGAAGCTCGCTTTGTCCTGGGAGGCCGACGAGACAGCCAGCCGCTGGACCTTCAAATTGCGGCAAGGAGTGAAATTCCACGATGGCCGCGCCGTCACCGCCAAGGACGTGGTGGCGAGCTTCGAGCGGCTGGTCGATCCCGCCAGCGGCTCGTCGGCGCTCTCAGCCTACAAGGGCATCTTGTCCAAGGGTGGCGCCAAACTGGTCGACGAGCAGACAGTCGCCTTCGATCTCGACGGTCCCAACAGCAACTTTCCCTTCTATGTCTCCTCCGACGTCTACAATGCCGTCATCCTGCCGGCCGACTATGCCGGCGATTTCGAGAAGACTTTCAACGGCACCGGCCCGTTCAAGCTCGAATCCTTCCGTCCCAAGCAAGGCGCGAGCTTCGTGCGCAATGACGATTACTGGGGCGACAAGGCGCTGCCCGACCGCGTCGAGATCAAGTTCTTCGACGACGAGCAGGCGCAGGTGCTGGCGCTGCAGGCCGGCCAGCTCGACGTCATCCCCAGCACGACGCGGTTGGAACTGGCGATCGAGGGCAACCCCAACTTCAAGCTGCTCAGCGTGCAGGCAAGCTCGCATGACCAGGTGCACCTCAGAACCGACCAGGCGCCGTTCACCGACAAGCGCATCCGCCGCGCGCTGGCACTCACCATCGACCGCGAGGCGGTGGTCAAGGGCCTGCTGAAGGGCCGCGCCATCATCGGCAACGACACCCCGTTCGCGCCGATCTTCCCTTCGGCCGATCCGGTGCCGCAGCGCAAGCAGGATATCACGGAGGCCAAGCGGCTGCTTGGCGAGGCCGGCGTGCCGAACGGCTTCGAGGTGACGCTGACCACCGAACGCGCCTATGACATTCCCGACTATGCGGTGATCATCCAGAACTTCGCCAAAAAGGTCGGCATCGATGTCAAGCTCAATGTCCTGCCGCAGGACGCCTATTACGGCTCGGCGACCTTCGGCAGCTCGCCCTGGCTGGATTCGGTTCTCGGCATCACCGACTACGGCCATCGCGGCACGCCCGACATCTTCCTCAACGCCACGCTGAAGAGTACGGGAGCCTGGAACGCGGCGCATTTCAACAACCCCGGCTATGATGCGCTGCTGCTCGACTACTCGAAGGCGCGTGACCTCAATGCCCAGCGCCTTGCTGCCGGCAAGATCCAGACGCTTTTGCTTGACGAGACGCCGGCGATCATCAGCTACTTCTCGCAATACAGCCGGATTGTCAGCTCGAAGGTCGAAGGCGTGCGCTTCACCGCAATCTCGCATCTGCTGCTCGATCGCGTTTCCTTCGTCCAGGCATGATCGCGACATGCTGACCGGCCGCATTCTGTCAGCGCGTGTGGGCACACTTGTCCTCACGCTCTGGCTTGTCAGTGTCCTGGTTTTCTTCGCCGGGCAGGTTTTGCCCGGCGATGTCGGCCGCGTGATGCTCGGGCCGTTTGCCGACGCGCAGGCGGTGGCGGAGCTGAACAAGCGGCTGGGCGCCGACCAGCCAGTTCTCGTCCAGTATTGGCTCTGGTTCAGCAAGGCGGTGTCAGGCGATTTCGGCACCTCGCTTTCGATGCGCGCGCCGGTGGCCCCGTTCGTTCTGGAGAGCCTGAAGCGCTCCGCATCCCTTGCCGGCATTATTTTGGTCTTTCTCATTCCGCTCGGGGTTGGCGGCGGTGTCATCGCCGGTCTCAACGCCGGGCGCCTCATCGACCGGCTGATCGTGATGGCGGGCGTCTCCTTCGGCATCGTGCCGGATTTTGTGTCCGGCCTGATGCTGCTCATCGTTTTCGGCCTGTGGCTGAACTGGTTCCCGATCTCAGGCGTTGCGCCGGATGGCGCGGGCTTCTGGACGCAAGGCTATTATCTGATCCTGCCGGCGCTGCCGCTGGTGCTCAATCTTGCCGGCTACATCGCCCGGATGACGCGGGCCGGCGTGATCGAGGCGATGGCCGCCGACTACACACGCACCGCCGTCCTGAAAGGGCTTGAGCGGCGCGAGATCATCCTTCGGCACGTGCTGCGCAATGCGCTGACCCCGACCATCGCGGTGCTGGCGACGCAGACCGGATACATGCTTGGCGGGCTGGTTGTGATCGAAGCGCTGTTCGGCATCCAGGGACTTGGCAATCTGGTTCTGAACGCGGCCAAGGCGCGAGATTTCCCGATGCTTGAAGCGGGGGTGCTGGTGATGGCGGCAATCTTTGTTCTTTCGGCGGCGGCGGGCGACTTCGTGCTGGCCTTGCTCGATCCGCGGCAACGCCGTCGGACCTCGCCATGACGGATCTGACGGAGTTTCCCGCATCACGGCGCGCCGTGGCCGGTTTTCCGGCGGTGCGCAGGATCGGCAGTGCCTTCTCCGGACTGCCCCCATCGGTCGTGATCGGAACGCTGCTGCTACTGTTCTGGGTCGTATGCGCGGTAGCAGGCAATCTTTTCGTTCCGTATAATCCCTATGCCGAGGATTTTCTGGCGATGCTGACGCCGCCCGATGCCTCGCATTGGTTCGGGACCGATCAGCTCGGCCGCGACGTGCTGTCCCGCATTATCGTCGGATCGCGCGATATCCTGCTGGTCGCGCCGCTGGCGACGCTGGTCGGCGTTGCCGCCGGCAGCATCATCGGTCTGGTGCTTGGCTATTTCGATGGTCTCACCGATGCCATCGGCGCGCGGCTGCTCGATACACTGATGGCGTTTCCATTCATCGTTCTCGTCACCATGACGCTGGTGGCGATCGGGCCGTCGAACCTGACCGTCGTCCTGGTGATCGGCATCGCCTATGCGCCGCTGGTGGCGCGCACCGTCCGCGCCGCCGTGCGCGAGCAGAAGGAGCGCGACTATGTCAGCGCCGCCCGGCTTGGCGGCGAAGGCGCGCTCCCCATCATGTTCCTGGAGATTTTGCCCAACATCAGGGAGACGATCCTCATCGAGCTCGTCACTCGGCTGGGCTACGCGTTCTTTTCGATCGCGACGCTGAGTTTTCTCGGCCTCGGCATCCAGCCGCCTTCCGCCGATTGGGGACTGGCCGTCGCCGACGGCTACGGCTTCCTGACCGGCGGTAAATGGTGGGTCGTCGTTTTCAATTCCGGCGCGATCGTTTCACTGGTCATGGCAACGAACCTAATTGCCCAAGGCTTAGGCGCGTTTGAAAATGGTGATGGATGAATGCGAAGCCGTATTGATGGCCTGAGCTTCGGTCTGCTCGCTATACGGACATTGCTACGTCCATTAGCAGAACGGCATTTTTCTCCGCGAGGCCGAAAAATCGGAACGTAGTTCCTTATCTCTATAGATTTTATCGAATATCGTCTGCCCCGGTTTGGAAATGACCCGATGCGCATGCAGGGTCCGGGAGATTGACGAGTTGGGAAGGCTATCGGTTCTCGGAATATCCGGCGGCGTAAGCACACCATCGCGCACTACCGCGGTGGTCAACGCGCTGGTCAAGGCAGTCGCCTTGCGCGTCCCGGCAGACACCGGCCTGATCGAAATCACCGAGGCGGCGCCTTCGATTTTCGCCGGGCTGTCTCGTCGTGCGCTCGGCGCGTCTGGCGAAGCGATCATCCAGCGTGTCGAGAAGGCCGACCTGCTCGTGGTCGGAACGCCGGTCTATCGGGCGTCCTACACCGGCGCTCTCAAGCACCTGTTCGACCTCGTCGATCATCGTGCACTGACGGGCAAGACCGTGCTTCTCGCGGCAACCGGCGGAAGTCCATACCATGGCCTGGTTCTCGAACATCAGCTCCGGCCATTGTTCGGTTTTTTCGGGGCCGTCACGGTCCCGACCGGCGTCTACGGCGCGCCCGACGATTTCGTCGATGCCAAGATCGTCGGCGCGGCGATTATCGAGCGCATCTCACGGGCCGCTACCGAAGCGATTTCCTTGCTTAATTCCAGTGATGCAAACACTGCCGTCGCCACGCGCGTCGGTTGAAGCCAATCAAAAGGGGAAACGAACGAAATGACCTCGAATTCCGACAACGTGAAATTCGCCTACTGGGTCCCGAACGTCTCGGGCGGCCTGGTCATCTCCAACATCGAGCAGCGGACCGGCTGGGACATCGACTATAACCGCAAGCTCGCCCAGATCGCCGAGGCCAACGGCTTCGACTACGCGCTGAGCCAAATACGCTTCACGGCCGGCTATGGCGCCGACAACCAGCACGAATCGGTATCGTTCAGCCATGCCTTGCTTGCGGCGACCACAACGCTGAAAGTCATCGCGGCGATCCTGCCCGGCCCATGGAATCCAGCGCTGGCGGCCAAGCAGATAGCCACCATCAACCACCTGACCAATGGCCGTGTCGCCGTCAATGTCGTCAGCGGCTGGTTCCGCGGTGAGTTCGCCGCCATCGGCGAGCTGTGGCTCGACCATGACGAGCGCTATCGCCGTTCGGAGGAATTCATCCGTGCGCTGCGCGGCATCTGGACCGAGGACAATTTCACTCTGAAGGGCGACTTCTATCGCTTTACCAACTACTCGATGAAGCCGAAGCCGATCGATCCGCAGCCGGAGATCTTCCAGGGCGGCTCATCACGCGCGGCGCGCGACATGGCTGCGCGGGTTTCCGACTGGTATTTCACCAACGGCAACACGCCGGAAGAGATCAAGAAGCAGGTTGACGACATCAAGACCAAGGCGAAGGCCAATGGCCACAAGGTCAAGATCGGCGTCAACGCCTTTGCCATCGCTCGCGAAACCGAGGCAGAAGCGCGCACCGTGCTCGACGAGATCATCGCCAAGGCCAATCCGGAGGCGGTGCAGGGTTTCGCCGATCAGGTCAAGAATGCCGGCAAGGCGTCGCCGGAAGGCGAGGGTAACTGGGCGAAATCCTCGTTCGAGGATCTTGTCCAATACAATGACGGCTTCCGCAGCAATCTCATCGGCACGCCGGAACAGATTGCCGAACGCATCCTCAAGCTGAAGGATGCCGGCGCGGATCTGATACTGCTCGGCTTCCTGCATTTCCAGGAAGAGGTGGAGTTCTTCGGCAAGCGCGTCATCCCTCTGGTGCGCGAACTGGAAGCGGCGCGCGACAGGGAGCTCGTCGCCGCGGAATAGGACACGCGCGGCCTCCAGGCCGCCGCCCGCACGCCTTTAAAATCAGGGACGTTTCATGATTGGTGCTTCGCTGGGAGCCGCCGCATACGAGCGCGCGCCCGAAATTTCCGGCATTCTTGCTGGTGCTGGTCCCGTCGAGGACACGCGCCCGGCGCGCCTGTCGGCAAAGGCTGATGCGATCCTGGCGCTGGGCGGGATCAGCATTTCCTTTGGTGGCGTCACGGCACTGCGGGATGTCGACCTCGAGGTCAAAAGCCGCGAGATTCGCGCTGTGATCGGTCCCAATGGCGCCGGCAAATCCTCGCTGATCAACATCATCAGCGGCCTCTATCACGCCGATCAGGGCAAGATCGCGATCGATAGCCAGTCCTTCTCCCGGGTGTCGGCAAGCCGTCTGGCACGGCTCGGCGTCGCGCGCACCTTCCAGAACCTGGCACTGTTCGGTGGGCTTTCAGTGCGCGACAACATCGCGTCGGGCCGCGTCCACACCCGGCGCGCCAGCTTCGTCGAACATATCGCCGGTCTACCGCGCGCCCGGCGCGAAGATGCCGCGATCGCTGAAAAGGTCGACCAGACAATCGCCTTCCTGCATCTCGAGGCCGTCGCCGATCGCCTGGTCGCAACGCTGCCCTACGGCCTGC
>NZ_JAMYUA010000070.1:0-19757 GCF_040322715.1 Mesorhizobium sp. M0106
TTTCCAGCCGGATCAGCGCGGTGATCATCTGCAGGTTGTTCTTCACCCGGTGCTGCAGTTCGCGCAGCAGCGTGTCTTTCTCGCTAACACGCTCCTCCGCCGAGCGCTCATCTCCCGCCTCGCCATGGGCGGATACGTCGACCAGGGCCACCAGTCGGAAGCACACCTTGCCGTTGTCGTCTTCGATCACGTTCGAATAAACGTCGACGATCGCGGGTTTGTCCTCTCCGCGCTCCAGCTTGAAGGTGCCGACCAAATCGGTTCCCTCGACCACGGCCTCGGCTAGCGGCCTGTCCTTTTGCTGATGGAGGCCCGTGCCTAAAAGGGCCACCCAGTTTTCTTGGGTGAGCCTGGCGGCTGTCAGGCCTGACAGTTTCTCGAATTCCGGATTGGCGTAGACCACGCGCTCTTCACCGGCAAGGTCCGAAACGGCTATGGCGATCGGCACCTGGTCGAGGAATTTCTTGAACTGTTCGCTTTCCAGTGCGGTTGCAAGGTCAGGTGTATCAAGCAACTGCTCGACCGCCTCAGCCTTCTCTGAATCCGATGTCATTTGCGCGCCTGTTTTGTGCGGATATTATCAACAATGCGGCGAGCCTGCCATCGCCAAACTGGAGCTGCATCTCACATTTCGCATCACGCATCTGACAACAAGCTCTGCATCGCGTAACGGCCGCACGTCTAGCATTGCGACCGGCCGAAGGAGAGCGGCAAGGATCGGCTACAATCCAGGTGCCTGGAATGTCGAAGCGACCGGTCAAGTGGGTACGCTGCGGAAGATCGATAGAGCAGGCATTCAGGGAGAATGAGTTCGCGTGCTGGCCTCGGCGATACGTGCCGACACTGTCAACCTCATGACCGCATGCGGGCTGAAAGAGCAGCGCTTCGCTCCAGCGGTAATTCAGGCCGCTAGCTGCCTAACTGCGGCAAGCCCATCGATCGTGTATGTTGAGACGCTATTGCCGATGCCTAAATATCGAACCCGTCATGGCAATGGTTGTGACGGGAAGCGCTCGCTTATGGGCTGTGCTGGAATGCGCATGAAGTATGCGCCTGTGCGCCGCTTCGTTGATCTCTTGGCCTTCGAGGAAGTCGTCAATCTCATCGTATGTGAGACCGGGACGAGGTTCTCCAGGTCGGCGGTCGGAATCTTTTCAACAAGATCAGACGGAGCGCCCAGATACACTGCCAAGGCGCGAACTCTGCGCTTGGTCAGCCCGGAAAGAGGAAGAATGTCTGCGGCACCATCGCCGAACTTGGTGAAGAAGCCCATCAAGGCCTCGGCTGCTTCGAAGCGACTTCTGAAAAAGAAGTGTGGGTTTGCTCTCATACCCTTTGCTGAAAATTGTTGTCATAGAGCGCATGGAATGCCACGCGCTTCGAATCGGAGTAGCCATCCGGGAAGCCTGAAGCCCCTTTGAAGCGCATGTCCGGCAGCTATTCATAGCGTGGATGACTTTGATCGAAACAAACGATTTCATAACTCTTCGGAAATCTTGCATGGACAAAAGCACGTCCGCACCGGTCACCCATCCAAAGGAGAAAATCTTCCATGCGCCCTGACGTGCAGTGGAGGTCGTGCCGAGAAGTGAGTTGCAACTGGCCGATCATGCCGGCGGTTCGACGCTAGTCGTCCCCAATGTTCCTGAGCTGCGAAGTCTTGCAGGCGAGCCAGCTGCCCAGCGCGATTCTGCTTGTGGCGGGCTTTTTGCCGCAGGCAGTCCGCTCGTTTGGGCAGCGGATTGGAGACCCGGCCGGCAGCGCTACCATACAACATCAGCGCACTTTACATCTACGCGGTATTGCCGGGCTTCCAGTCGGTGCCATGTTTGGCCGACGAATGACGCGATGCGGCCTCCTGCACAAGCGAAGGCGTTATCGGATGTGCGACCGGGAAGCAGGCGGACAGTGCAGCACATGTCACTCGCCTGTGCGACGGTCTTTCGGGGAATGAAATCGGGCCAGTTCACGGCGCGGCATTATTCGTCAACAGCCGCCCCTTCGCAAGGATATAGGCAGCCCGCGTCACAAGTTCGTGCTGCAGATGAAAACGGCATCGCCGGCATGCAAGTCAGCAGCCGCTCAAGATTCGATGATCCAGCCAAGCTCTCGGCGTCATGGAACGGCAGGCGCCACGATCGAAGCATCTCATGTTGATTCAGGCGGACCCTTATGAGGCGTTCTTTGATGCCGGTGATGCCTGACAGGCGGTTGCAGCTGCAAGCGACAACGCGGCCTATTTAGTTGGAAACGGTCTGAGGCAGGCCAATTTGGCTTGCCCGTCACTATGTGGAGAAAGAAATGCTGTGTCTAGGAATTAGCGGCGGACTTGACCAAGTCCATGAAAACCGATTCGAGCTTCGGAACGCCTTTATGCACGATGGCGCCGCGGTGCTCGTCCGAGACGGACGGGTGATAGCAGCCGTCGAAGAGGAACGCCTCAATCGGATGAAACACTCCAACAAGCTCCCAATTCGTTCGATTCAATACTGTCTGTCAGCGGCGGGGGTTCAGCTCAACGACATTGATCGTGTCGCGCTCTACGCCAGCGAGCCCTATGCCAACGCCATGCTTGAAGGTATGTCCGCATCCCACCCGGACATTCTCTCCATTCCGTTGGATGCTAAAACGTTGGTGCAGGATCTGTTAACGCGTGAGTTCGGCACTAAGTTGGACAGTTCGCGTATTTCATTCGTAAGTCATCATCAGGCGCACGCCGTGAGCGCCTTTGCAATGTCGGGCTTCGAACAAAGTCTCATTCTAGCGATTGATGGCTCTGGTGATTTCCTATCGGGCCTCTTGGCGGTAGGGTCTGGCACAGAAATTACGCAACTCGAGGCTTTCCCCGAGAACAATTCTCTTGGGCTGTTTTATCTCGAGACGATCCGCTATCTCGGCTACGGCTTGTTCGACGAGTATAAGGTAATGGGACTCGCGCCCTACGGCGACCCCGCTCCCTATCGCGAGCTCTTCGAGCAGTTCTACGAGCTCTCCGCCAACGGCGGTGGCTACCGTGTTCACCTCGACCGCATCGGTCCGGCGTTGCTCCGCAATATCGAGGTCAGGCGAAAGGGAATGCCCTTCACCCAGCAGCATCGAGATGTGAGTGCGTCACTGCAGGAAGCGCTTGAGCGGATCGTGTTCCACATTCTCCGGCATCACCGTGAGGCCACCGGCATGAAGCGGTTGTGCCTGGCGGGGGGGGTGGCCCACAACTGCACGATGAACGGTAAGCTGCTGTATTCAGGGCTTTTCGAAGACATTTTCGTGCAACCCGCGTCTCACGACGCTGGCTGCGCATTGGGAGCTGCGCTGATAGTCTCTAACCAGATGGGCCGCCCCGCGCCGTGTGAGCGACTGCAGGAGGTCTATTGGGGTCCTGATCTCGGGAGCGAGCGCGCCGTGCAACAGGAACTGAATGCATGGGCCGGACATCTCGAGGTTGAACGCTCTGATGACGTGGCAAGCAGTGCAGCCGACTGGATCGCCAACGGCGCCGTGATCGGCTGGGTGCAGGGTCGTTCGGAGTTTGGGCCACGTGCGCTGGGCAACCGCAGCATTCTTGCCGACCCTCGGCCCGCCGCAAACAAGGACCGGATCAATGCGATGGTCAAGAAGCGCGAAGGCTATCGGCCCTTCGCGCCATCTGTGCTGGAGGAGGATGCGAGCGAATTTTTCGACCTCCCGGACGGCAAGCGCGAATTTCCATTCATGAATTTCGTCGTTCGCGTGCGTGACTCAAAGCGCGCCTTGCTCGGTGCCATCACGCACGTCGACGGTACCGCTCGCCTGCAAACAGTATCGCGCAACGCCAATCCCGCGTACTGGGAGGTCATCAATGCGTTCAAGAAGCGCACAGGCACTCCAATTCTGCTCAATACGTCCTTTAACAACAATGCCGAACCGATCGTGGATTCGGTTGCAGACGCGATTGCCACCTTTCTGACGACAGAGCTGGATGGACTTGTGGTCGGGCCCTTCCTGGTAAAAAAGCGGGCTGCAACGCTGCAGGATTGGACTGCGCTTGCGGTTTCGTTGCCGCCCTATGTGTCCCTCCATCAAACCCGCGCTTACAAAGCGCCAGATCGTCGGGAGACTCACTGCGAGATCAGCACGACCCACTTCAGCAGTGACAGTGTACGAATTTCACACGACTTGTTTAATCTGCTGATGCGGATTGAGGGCGAAGCCGTGTTGGGAGATCTCCTCAATACAATTGCGCCGGATCAGGCTAAGCGTGAAGCTCTGATGGAGGGCCTGCGACGGCTGTGGGAGCAGCGCCTCGTTCGATTGCATCCCTCACAAGCTGCTCGCATGGATCAAGACTGCGATCAAACGCTGGACCAGCATAACAGGCTCTCAGCGTGATAGAGGTGCCGCTATCCAAGCTCGGCGAATAATGGTGTTCATCGATGCCGCCTGCCACCTCACGGCTGGCAGGCAGTCGACTTCATCACAGGGTTGATTCGTCCACTTCACCTTGGACGACCGGACGCGCAGAAAAAAGCGGCTGCTGCGGGTCCTTGCTAGCGACCGTGATGCGGGACCACAGCGACAGGGCGTGCGCGAGACGGTCAATGCGGCCGGCGGTGTCGTCGCCGGCGGCGACGGTCGCATTCAGGATCAGCATCGACCAAAGAGCGAGGCCACTGCCGTTATGCTCCGAGATCTGGGGACGGCGGCTTGGCGATCACCGTCTACTCGGCGTTGCCGAACTCACTGCATGCGAGACCGTGACGAAGCCCCTCACATTGCGGGTCGGGACATAGCTGGCTTTCTTGGCGCGCTACCATCGCTAGAGATGCAGACTTCGCCCAACAGCTCCTGCTGGAGCGCGGCTTGGATCTGATGGCAGAATTCTTGCGGAGACGCGGACAAAGTGGGGAGCACGCGTCACCGGGCTATCAGTGTTGACCGTATAATCTTCGGAATGGCAATGGCATATTTTACAAAGCACGACGGCAATCAAATTATATACCGCAGCTGGGAAGAGCCGGAACAGTCAAGCGCAAGGATGAGAATTTTGGTCCTCAAGCTTGATCATGTCGGCGACTTTTGGATGTCTCTAGGGCCTCTAAAGGACCTTCGTCAGCGTTTTGCGCATGCCCACATTACGCTGGTGGTGGGAAGCTGGAACATCGCTACTGCAAAACAGTTCGACCTCGCCGACGATCACGTTGCTTTTGACTTTTTTCCTCGCAACCCAAAAGTCAAAACGCGCAAAGAAGCCGCGGACATAAGGCCGCTGCTGACCGGCGAGTTTGATCTTGCCATTGATATGCGTGTTCCGGAAGAAACAAGGCCGATCTTGCTTGAAGTTCCCGCCAGGCACCGTGCGGCGATAGTTGATCCGTACAGCATGCATCAGATCGATATTGCGATAGCGCCATTCAATCTGAAACTGCGCAGAACCATTTTCTACAAGCTGGTCCAAAAAATAGGGCTTGCTAACAAAATCCCCCGTAGATGGCTTGATTGGTTCATTGACCGTAAGCAGGTGCGTCTCCAGCATGTGTCAGAAATCCTCCTCTTTCTGGTCGCAAAGGCAGCTGCCTATTTCGAAAGCGGAGCGGGTCACCCACAGAATTCGACTACAGGCAATGCCCCGATTGTCGTGGCTCCGTTCTCCAATTCCAGCCTGCGAGATTGGCCGATTGAAAGTTTTGGCAAAGTTGTCGCTGCTCTTTCGACCCGTGGTGAGGTGGTCCTCGTTGGCCGTGGCGAATGCCTGGAAGCGCTTGAGGAGGTTGCGAAGATAGCTAGGGAACGTGGGGCCGCGAACATTCGGACGGCTGTCGACTTGTCAGAATTGGAATTCAATTGTCTCGTGAATTCGGCCGCCCTCGTCGTTTCGAACAATTCAGGCACCGGCCATGTCGCTGCCCAGCTTGGCCGCCCTACTATCGGCATTTTCACGGCGTCACATCTACCGGAGATTTGGGGGTTTCGAGGTCCCTTGGTCAGCATGCTTATGAGTGTTATTGAATGTCGCGGATGTGGTCTGGACCAAGTGCGGCATTGTCCGGTCAAAGTCCGATGCAAGTTCGACATCACGCCGGATCTCGTGATTGCCGAGGTAAACGCCTTGATGAATCATTGTAAGGGTACGGCACAAGCTTAGTGGCTCGCGGTCACCACAACCGCGATTGCCCAGCCCTTGTCGCTGATTCAATCGCTACAATCATCTAAAGGCCGAAATTCAGAATCGAATCGACTTGTTCGAAGGACCGCAGTGGCGATGTCACATTGGCCGACAGGTGGCATAGAGCGGCGCCTGAGAATGAAAGTGCCGCCGCCCAGCCTTCATAGCCGTTCCTCCTTTGTGGCGTGACGGCCCGAAAGTCGCCATCGCGTCAGATGTTCATCAGCTTCGGGATAGCCGGGGCTCGTCCGGCGACAGTCATGGCAGCGACTTCGCTTCTGGACCCGCTCATCCGGCCGCCAAAAACAAATGCGCTTTCTAAGCCGTAATTGATCCGCCGGAGCTGACCAAAGCCACCTTGCTCTGGGTTGCGGCAATGGCGACTGGGGCGAGAAGCCGAGAAGAACCGATGCGGCGAGAAATCCTGAGACCATCCGCCACGAGACGTCGCCAGGGAACGTAGTATTGCGTTCCGCGTTACACTAACGTATATACGTCCGCAGCACAGGAGCGCGCCATGGCCACCACACCCACCAGGAAGGAAGCACCCGTCTCGATGCGGTTTCGCGACGATGATCTCACCATCATCGACCGCGGCGCGGAGCTGCTCGGCCTGTCGCGCACGGAGTTCATGCGGCGCGCCGCGCTGCACGAGGCGCAGGCGGCCATCCTCAACGAAACCGTCATCCGCGTGTCCCCGGAAGCCTATGACGCCTTCATGCAGGCGATCTCAGCCCCGGCCGCTGCGCCCCCGGCGAAGGCGGCCGAGCGGCTGCGTCGGTCCCCGCCCTGGGACCGCTAGGTGGCGCTTTCAGGCATCGAACTCCTCGACCACGCACACCGCCTCGACAGCTTCGATTGCGGCAAGCCGGCGCTCAATGCTTGGCTGGCCGGCTTCGCGCGAACGAACCAGGCCCGCGGGTTTACCCGCGTCCTGGTCGTTCACGACGAGGGAACAGTCGTCGGGTATTACGGCCTCGCGCCGGGCGTGATCCAGCCAAATAGCGCACCGCGCGCCATCCGCACCGGACGCCCGCCCGATCCGATCCCCTGCCTGCTGATCGGACAACTCGCCGTCGACCACCGCTATGCCGGACAAGGCGTCGGTAGCGGCTTGGTCAAGGACGCGCTGTATCGCTGCGTCGCCGGCGCCGACATCGTCGGCGGCCGCGCGGTGGTGGTGCGGGCGATCGACGCCGAGGCAGAGCGCTACTGGCAGAGCTGGGGCTTCATTCCCGCGCGGGACAATCCGTCGGTGCTCATGCGCTCGATCCAGGACGTGAGCCTCTGGCTGGCCGACAAAGGCCACTAGCTCCGCGCGCGTAGCGCCTCCGGAAGCGGCAGGTCTGCGCGCCGGCCTGCCGCCGACGGGCTCTAGTTGCGGCGTCCCGCCGCTCCCCGAGCCGGCTTCGCCGTCTCGGCGTTCGGGTGACCCCTCACGCAGGGCCAGAGGGAGACGGCGGTCAGAGCGAGGGAGCCCTGGAGAGAAGGGAAAGTCATGATGTCGATGATATTCATAGGGGGTTCACGCGAGATATTTGAGCTGACGGAACCTGCCATCGCTCGGATCCGCCCAATCGTTGTTGCCGTGCACGGCGTGCTGATTGGCGACGCGTCTGGAGCCGATGCCGAGGCGCAGGGCCTGCTCGCGGGCTACGGCTACAAACATGTCGGGGTCTTCCATGCGGCCAAGGAACCCCCCAATGGTCTGGGCGACTGGGCTGCCTACCGGGTCCCGTCTCCTGAAGGTGCTAGAGGATACTGGATCTACGCCGCCAAAGACCGGGAGATGGCGCGCGCCGATTTTGGGATGATAGTCTGGGACGGCGCATCACCCGGCACGGCCGTCAACGTGCTTCGGCTCGCCATGGCGAACAAGCCGAGGTCATCTACGATCTGGCCAGGGGCAGCATGGCGACTACGCACCATGTCGTAGACTGGTGCGCCATTGCTCCGCGATGCCGGTCCAGACATTCGGCGCGCCAAGCCGAAGCCCGCATGACGCGAGGCGAGCGCCTGGCGTTGCCGGGATGATGTACGCGCGGTCCCGGCGGGTCCAACGCGATAGACTTGATCCGGCCCCGCGCCCCCAACTCCACTTGTATGAACGGCCGGGGCCGGCCCTTTTCGAAACCGGCTCACCGCCGCGTGGCGTTGTGCAGGATGATTGTCTTGACCCGTCTCGCATCTGAAGCGGGTGCAAGCCTGCCGCATATGCCGCTGCTTGGTCATGCGAGGCATCGCTACCGTGGGGCGTGGCGTTCGCCGATCTCCAAACCGCTGTGCCGCCATACCGAACACGCAAGGCGGTTTAACCGCCAGGCTGCTGTTCAAGGTATTAACGACGCAGGCGGCATGACCGGAGAGACTGGCGGGGTAAGCAGCTTCCATCGATCCGGCGGCATTGCGGATGTGGCTGGCGATGGCGGCCTGAGTTCTTGTCCATCTGCCGCATAGCGGGTGGTCAGATGCTGGTCGCGTTTCCGGCGAGCCGAAGCATTTGTCTCTCAAGGTCACCCGTTGGAAATCCAGCACCAGCGGCTTGTCGGGACAAGATAGTTGCTATTGGGATTTGGCCGCCGCAACCGCGAGCATCGCTTCTCCCATCCCATTGACGCCTCGGGCATTCAGCATTTCACCAGCGTTCTGAATGTCGCGCACCTCTTTGTTCTGGCTGAGTTTTGATTTACCAACCAGGCTGGTGATCTCGATTTCCAGGGCGACGATCGCCTTCACCATCGTGTCAATGAAGTCCTTCGGCGCGTCGCCCATCTTCCACGGGGCAGGCTGCGAGGCTTCATGCATGTGAGTGAGCTTCGCCACGTTACGGCGCACATAGCGCTCATCATCCCGGACAGTGATGCGTCCGTGGGCGTGGACGACGAGATAGTTCCACGTCGGCGCCTGGTTATGGAATTCATGCTTGCTTGGACCAGTTCGGCGAGATGTAAGCGTCAGACCGTCGAGCTCGTCCCGGACCGCATGGCGCTACGGCGCCACCTCCAGCCCGGCGAGACAGTCGTCATTGTCCGTGAGGGTGACCGCCCCTCTATGGTGAGAATATTGATCGCCGGCAACTTATGGCGCCTGCCGACCTCAAATTCGTTGAAGTCGTGCGCCGGCGTGATCTTGACCGCGCGGCTGCCTTTCTCCGGATCAGAATACTCGTCCGCCACCACCGCGATCCTGCGGCCGACGATCGGCAGAGGATGAGGTTCTTGCCGACAAGATGCCGGAAACGCTCGTCGTCGGGATGCACCGCCGACCGCCATATCGCCCAGCATCGTCTCCGGGCGGGTCGTCGCCACGGTGATGAAGGTTTTAGGATTTTCCGGATCCAAAACCTCGCCCTCGACGGGGTAGCGGAAATGCCAGAGATTGCCGTTGACCTCCTGCTGTTCGACCTCAAGGTCGGACTCGCGGTCAAGAGCTTCGGGTCCCAGTTGACAAGCGCTTGTCCTTGTAGATCAGGCCTTTCCTTGTAGAGCGTGACGAACACTTCGAGCACCGCCCTGGACAGGCCCTCGTCCATGGTGAAACGTTCTCGGCTCCAGTCGGCCGAGGCCCCAGCCGCTTCAACTGGTTGAAGATCGCGCCGCCGGATTCGGCTTTCCACTCCCAGACTTTCTCAATGAACTCGTCGCGCGTCAGGTCACGGCGGTGGATCTGCTTCTCCATAAGCTGGCGCTCGACCACCATCTGCGTGGCGATGCCGGCGTGATCCATGCCGGGCTGCCACAGCACGTTCTTGCCGCGCATGCGCTCGAAGCGCACCAGAATGTCCTGCAGCGTGTTGTTGAGCGCATGGCCCATGTGCAGCGAGCCAGTGACGTTCGGTGGCGGGATGACGATGGTGAAGGCTTCCGCGCCCTCCTCGGCGCCTGCGCCGACACGAAACGTCTTTTGAAGCGTATTATGTTTTTTGTGCATAGACCAACGAGTTGAACGGCGGCCCCATAAATCGCCGATGTGATAGGTCGGGCGAAGGCGTCCACCAGCTCGTACTTGTCAAGACGATGCCACCCTTGATCTTGCACCCGCCTCCGATACCAGCGATGCGCTGCGTCGTACGCTCATGCCTGTCAGGATGGGATGGGCGCTGCTAGCACCGTGGCAGTTTGACAACCCGGCCATCGGGGCGGTAGCACCGTCCAAGGCCAAGAGTCGCAGGGCAGACCGCACCCCATCGGGCTGCGCGACCCAGACCAGCTGACGCCCAACTGGCACACTCATCGCGCATCAGCACCGTGGATGCGACATCTACTTTGTTGCGAGCGCGATATCGGAACTTGGTTGTGACGCAGCTGTGCGTAAGCGCACCGCTGTCAGCAAGTGAGTGAGCGAAAGAACTACGTGGTGGAGGTGAGAAGTCATGCAGCGTCAAGATTCCCCGCCCTTTGCGGCAAACACACTGATCCCTCTTCAGAATCCGGTCTTTCGTTCGATCTGGACAGCCACGCAGATATCCAGCCTTGGCTGGCTGGTGCAGAGCGTGGCTATAAGCTGGCTTATGGCAACGATTTCAGCCTCCGATCTGATGGTTGCGCTCGTGCAGGCTGCATCGACACTGCCCGCCTTCTTCTTGTCGATCCTTGCTGGAGCGATTGCAGACAGCTTCAGCCGCCGCGGCGTGATGCTTGCCGGACATTGCCTGATCGCACTGGCATCCACGGCGCTGGCTCTCTCTGTTGGACTGGGCTTTGTCAGTCCATGGCTGATCTTGGGACTGAGTTTCTTGGCGGGATGCGGCTTTGCCTTGAATGATCCAGCCTGGCACGCCTCGGTCGGCGACATCCTGGAAAAGCGCGACATACCCGCTGCAGTGACGCTGATGTCGGTGGGCTACAACGTGGTTCGAAGCATAGGACCGGCGCTTGGCGGTGTAATTTTGGCTTTGCTGGGCCCCCTTACGGCTTTCGCCTTCGCTGCGCTGACCGACCTGGTCCCGTTGAGCGCTGTACTGCGCTCCAAGTGGCAAGTTCGCTCTTCGCCTCTTCCGCGCGAGCGGATGACGACGGCCATTCATGATGGCATGCGCTTCACGGCAATCTCCTCGGAGATCAGAGTGGCGATCGTGCGTGCAACCCTGTTCGGGCTGTCAAGCATCTCGATCCTTGCTCTGCTCCCCCTCCTGGTTCGCGACCAACTGGCGGGGGGGCCAATTGTTTACGGCGTCCTGTTGGCCGGCTTCGGCACAGGCGCCTTCATCGCGGGCATTGGCAATAGCTACTTGCGACGCATCACGTCCCAAAATCGATTGATCACGTTCGCGTCCGTTGCTTGCGCAACGTGTTGCCTTTTACTGGCTCTCACATCATCGGTGGCTGTAGCAGCGATCGCGCTTGCAATCGCTGGCGCAGGCTGGGTTGTCACCTGGACCGGAACCGACGTGTGTGTGCAGTTGGCAAGCCCAAGGTGGGTCGTTGGTCGCACCCTGTCGATCTATTACGCCCTGACCTACGGCGGCATGGCAGCGGGCAGCTGGATCTGGGGTGCTGTCGCGCAGAACTATTCCCTGACGTGGGCTTTGGAAGGTGCTGCAGCGGCGCTGTTGCTGGTTGCAGCTGTGGGAAAGCTATTGCCGGTCCGCCTATGGGAGGAATCGGATCAAGGGGCCTTCGACTTCAGGCCACCAGAACTGGCCCTCGATTTGAAGCCCAGGAGCGGCCCGATCGTGATCAAGGTGGAGTACTCGATACCCGAGGAGAATATCGAGGAATTTCTGAGCTGCATGCGCGAAAGGCGGCGCGTTCAGAGCCGTGCCGGTGCGCGGGACTGGACCCTCCAGCGCGATCTTCAGAACTCGACTCTTTGGACCGAGACATTCCGCACGCCGACATGGACGGACTATCTTCGTCTAAACCATCGGCTAACGGTGACTGACAGGGAAGTAGGCGAGCGCCTTGCCGCTCTGCAGGTCGGTGATTCTCCTCCTCGTCTCTCACTTTCGATTGAGCGGTCGACAAGCCCCGCCCCCGGCAGCCAAGTCCAGCCTGTGCCCTTTGTATCGCGCCCGTAAGGAAACCAGTAACTTTTCTGGGTTCGGACACGGGAATGGCCGAGACCTACTCCTTCTTTCGTCGGGTCTGCCCGGATTGCCATACGTTGCAGCCGGTTAGGCGAGCATGAGGATTTGTGTGGCACGTATGTCCACCACGGGCCCATGTCCAGCCCCACCGCCTCTGCGGCCATCAGATCGGCTTGGGCACGGGTTCAGGTCGCCTGTCCCCCTGCATCGCGGCGAGCAGCGGGAGCAAGGGGGGCGGAAGGGTCTCCCCGGTCTGCAGGGAGCGCAGCGGGCAGACGGAGGAATCCGCCAGCGGCGGCTTGCTGGGAGAGGGCCGCGCGCCTCTTTCCCCTCCCTGACAAAACGTGCCGCCAAGCACGTTCACGTCGGCGCAGCCGTGCCGCAGAGGCGGCCGCAACAAAGAAGGCCTACAAGGCGGAAGCATCGAAATGTCCGCCAGCGGGACCAATTCAGTTCGGTGCTGGAGAAAGCGGTTCAACAGGGCGGCCATGGGAGCGCCAGCATAGCGCCGCTGTCAGGCGCGATGCGGACCGACAGCCCCGGCGAAGGGCGCTGATTGATCGACCGAAATTGGATCGGGTCATAATCCATGAATTTTTCACGATGCTTCAGCACGCGCGTGGATTTGTGCATTTAACTGCAGCGTCCAGGTGGTCCGGTGGAAGCGCGCCCGGGGCATCTTGGAACTTATTTGATGCAGCCATCCAGGACTGCTGCATTGCCACAGCAATGGTCACAACCTGCTAGGATCCGGACCCATAAAGGGATTGAACGAAGCCGCTGACGCGTCATTTGGTGCGTGGGTTTGCGGATGACGCTTCTGTTTTGAAGGATTGCGGCTGTTGAAGCGCAATCTTGAGAACAGGAGTTTGAGATGGCCGAGTTGAGCCCTCTTCGCCGACGCATGATCGAGGACATGACGATCCGCAATCTGTCGCCGGCCACCCAGCGATCCTACGTGCACGCGGTGGCCAAGTTTTCGCGATATTCGACCGCTCGCTGGACCGGCTCGGCCTGGAGGACGTTCGCGCCTTCCAGGTGCATCTGGTCTCTACCGGAATCTCGTGGCCAGCGCTGAACCAGACGGTGTGCGCGCTGCGGTTCTTTTACGGCGTGACGTTGCGTCATGCCGAGATCCCTGAACGGATCGCCTATGCCCGCGCGCCACGCACGCTGCCGGTGGTTCTCAGCGCTGACGACGTTGTCCGCTTTCTCGCCGAGCCTGAAGACGCGCACCGCCCTGACGACGGCCTATGCCGCGGGCCTTCGCGCTTCGGAGACTGTCGGACTGAAGGTCGGCGACATCGACAGCGGACGCGGCGTGATCCGGGTCGAGCACGGCAAGGGCAGCAAGGACCGCACGGTGATGCTGTCGGCGCAGCTTCTGCGCATCCTGCGGGTCTACTGGCGGCTGGCGAAGCCGCAGGGCTGGCTGTTTCCGGGCCGGGATGCAATTCGCCCCATTGACGTGCAGGTGCTGTACTCGGCCTGCCGCTCGGCGCGTGCGGCCGCCGGCATAGATAAGCGTGTGACGGTCCACACGCTCAGGCACAGCTTCGCAACGCATTTGCTGGAGAACGGCACCGACATTCGCATTATTCAGGTGCTGCTCGGCCACAACAATTTGTCCTCGACGGCGCGCTATACCAAGGTCTCGAACGGCCTCATCCGGCGCACGACAAGCCCGCTCGACCGACTGAACATCGAAGTCGTGCCGCCCGGCTGATCGGTCCCGCCCAAGTGCTTAAATGTGTTATTTATGTTCATGGTGTTGCCCTCCTCAGTGGAATCGAACCCCGAGCCTACAGGCTCGAAGCGGGCAAACGCCGCTCCCTTCAGATTTTCAACAATGACCGGGACATCCCCGGCCAACTCCGTTCACACCGTCAGCGTGAGAGTGACCGCTGCCCCACCAAGAAAGTCGCGAGCGCAGCGCCCACTCAAAAGCGCCGTAGTGTGGTGAGGGCAGCCTGTTACCCATCTGGGTCGCCGAAGGTGAATGACCTCGACAAGGCGACGATCGTGCGCCAAATCCGATGGATCCGCAATGTTGCGTGCTGGAGTAGGTGCCGTGATCCACGAAAACGAAAGGACCTGACATCAGCCATCTTTGCCCGTCGCGAATGTCCTGTATGTGGCAGCTGGTATGGCCGCACGATCACCATTGCTTGGCTTGACAGCCCTATTGTCGAGCAAATCGTGCGGATCGTTGACCATCACCGCCAAGTTATGGCGTGTCCAACAGCCAAGCGTTTGGTCGAAGGACTTTTCGTTGAGTAAAGGACTGGAAAGCGACGGACAGACAGGAGGATGGGCATGGAAGACAATCGCCTCTATTCGCGCTGCGCGGCCGTCCTGTTGGTCGAATAAGTGGATCTTGTAAGCGTCGATGCCCATCTCCTTAGCCTGATGGACCGTCTCTGCGCTGAGACGGGGCGACCCGCTGATAAGGAGATGGAGCGCATCCCGCCGACCGCGACTGGCTCTCTCAAGGAACACACGCAAACGTTGCCGTTCGGAAGCGCGAAGGCTCTCTAACGTTAGGACGGTGGTCTCCTGCCGGACAAGGATCGGTGTCAATGGCTCGACACTCGGTGCGGTGCTTGTGCAGCCACTTACACTCGCCGTCAGAGCGATCAGGAGACCTATGATCCGCAACGTCATTCGGCCCCCCTATTCAATGATAAAGCCGAGACCGCCCTTGGCGGCTGGCGCGTAGTTCGCGGCGTGCGATCTTCAGCGGATGACCCGCAACGGAAACCTGTCGGCCGGGACAATGCAGTTACCCCTGCCGCGCTTGACCATCAGGCACCGGGAAGAGTGCCGTGGTGGCGCAGGAGGGTTTTGGCTCAGAATCATGGAACACGATGAATCATCGCGGCGCATTTTGTAGAGCGAACGATAAGTCTTGCACGACCAGCCATTTATCCCTCGCGAGATCAATGCCGCGGGCAATTAGCAGGCGAACTCCGTCCGGACTGAGTACCTGTTTCAACGCGGGCAAAAGAAGTTGTGTAGCCATGTCACGAAATGCTTGGTCCGCTTCTCTGCCGGCCGATGGTCCATGAAATCCCCTCTGCACGCACGACGCCGGAAACCTCCTTGCCGATATGATGCTCAAGCACCGGCCGCCATGGCACCAGCGTGAACTCGCGCGATTTCTCGATGACAGCGTATTTTCCGCCGGCGAGCTCGACGGAGCGGCGGAGCGTGCCTTCTATTCGATCTCCACTCTGGGCTTCAGAATAGGGCAGACCGAGTTCGTTCGACAACTGGCCGGCCACGCGGTTCAACTCGCGTTGGCGCAGCATCGAAAGCATGTTGGCGCGATAGACGATCCGGTCCTGCTCTTCCCGAGCAAGACCTTGCGCAATCAGCCACTGCCGTCGGCGGCCTTGCGCCTCTCGGACATCGCGGCCGAAACCAGAGCTGTGCAAGGCCTCCGGTATGTCGGAAACCAGCTCTCGATCGAGCCAGGTGGCGCCGTCGAAGCTGACTTGTTGTTCCAGCGGCGTCGATGAGAGCTTGTCAACCGTGACAGGCTCGGCCCCGGCCCGCTGACGCTCGTAGTCAGACACACGGTCGAGATGATCCGGTGCGACGATCCAGGTGCCGTCCGGCTCGCGCTCGACACGACCGGTCGCCCGGCGGATCGCCTCCAGTCGCCGCGCGTGCGTTTCGGCAAAGCGTTCGGTGGCCGACGGGTCATGCTTGAGATGGATATCGATGCTGTAGCGCCCGTCATGGGCCGTGGCGATCTCGGCAATTGTGCGGTCGACTTGCCTTGGCCCGGTGTCCCTCGGCGTGACCCGCACTATGCAGCCCTCTGGCGTCGGTTGGGTGGCCTCGCCTTTGCCGATATCAACATAGTGGCTTTTGCCGTCCACGCCGTCGACGACGAGGTAATGGCGGTCAGTGATTTCGTCGGCCAGGCCGCGCGCAATGATGCGGCCGACGACAGGCTGCATCTGCTCTGCAGATCGATCATGGACAACATAGTCGGCGGCACTGCGGGCGAGCCCCTTGCCGGTCAGTTCGCGGTGCATGGTCTTGATGATGTCGCCCCGCTCGCCGATGCGGCGCAGCGTCGCTTCAAGCTCGCCACCAAGGCGCCAGCGGCCCGAGCCGACTTCCTCAGCCAGACCCATCCGCTCGAGCTTGCGCAGGCGGCCCTGGTGCAGCGTCTGGCGAAACGTGTCTCGGCTGGCCGGTGAGACATGCCCCTCATGGTCGCGCATGCGGAGCAGCTGCCGATCGATGTTGGTGAAGCGTTCCCGCTCCATTTCCTGGCGCAGGCGTTGCTCGATCTCGCGGTCCGTTCTCGGGCCAAGGTCGAGGCTGACCAGCTCCGCCGCCCGTTCACGGATTCCAGACGAGATGTAGTCCCGCGCGATGACGAGGTTTTCGTCGCGGTCGTCCTTGCCGCGGACGATAATATGGGTATGCGGATGACCAGTGTTGAAATGATCGACGGCCACCCAGTCGAGCCTAGTGCCGAGGTCTTCTTCCATCTGCGCCATGAGGCGCCGCGTGAGCGGCTTCAAGTCATCATACTCGATGCCGTCTTCAGGGGCGACGATGAAGCGGAACTGATGCCGGTCGCCATCGGCACGATCGATGAAGGCCTTGCCATCAACGCGGTCGCTGTCGGCGCTATAGAGCTCGCCAGGCTCGCCTTCGCGGGTGACGCCGTCGCGCTGGAGGTAGCGAAGGTGTGCACGTGCCCCGTCAACACCCTTGCCGGCCAGCTTGACGATACGCGCCTTGACGACGGCGCGCCGCTGCCGAAACGCCGCGTGGGGGTCGCGCGCTCTGAGAACGGCGGCAGCAGCCCCGCCGCGCCCCGCCCGGCTTCCGATGAAGCGGCCACGGCGACCGCTGCCGCCGCCGGCTCGGTTGATCGCGGCGCGGATCTGGCCGGCGAAACGCTTGCCTGCCTTCGAGCCGCGCGATCCGATTTTGCCCAGGCTCGGCTTGAACTCTTCATCCTGCATTGAGCCTCCTAGTAATCTTAAGCAATATCAGAGGTTTGTCGGCAGCAGCTCTCCTGACGCTGAAGGCAGCCTCCGTGGAAAACGATGTGCAGACAAAGACTTCGCCGCCTCGAGGAGGCGATGCCTTTATCTTGCCTTCCGCGGACCTGCCTCCCTGCCCGGCCTGACCCACGGTACCCCTGCCCTCACCTGCGATCCGGCCGGCCTGACCTTGCTCGCTCCGATCCGAGCGGCACCACGATTTGGCCATTCGGATCTGTCGCGGAAACACCGTTTCGCAGGAAAAACAGCGACTGCCCGGACGGGATTTCCGGCGCTTTTCCGGAACGGGATTTGCCGGTGAACGCGTCCATGTCGGCGGCCGAGATCCCCGCCGCCTTGAGCTCTTCCAGATACAAAACCGTCTCGCTGGGCAGCGGTCGCCGACGCTGCAAATGCTGTTCGTAGCGGTCCGGCCCGGCGTTATAGGCGGCAAACAGGCCGGGAAAGCCGAAGCGGTCATACATGGCGCGCAGATAGGCAGTGCCTGCCAGAATGTTGTCGCGAGGGTCGTGCGGATCGGCTCCCAGGCCAAGCTCTGCGCGCAACTCCTCGTAGGTGCCGGGCATCACCTGCATGAGGCCGACGGCGCCGGCGTGTGAGGCGATCGGCCGTCCATTCAGCTTTGTCTGCCCCCGGCTTTCGGCATCCATGACGGCATAAATCCAGGGCTGTGGAATGCTGAAACGCCGGCTTGCCTCAGCTACGTAGTGCTGCCATCTTGCCAGCTGCGGACCACGGGAGATGGCGGCCGGCTGAGCGTCGGTCGCGGCGGAACAGGCGCATGGCGCTATCGCGACCATGCCGAGCATCAGGAGGGTTACTCGGTCCATAGCGGCACGAGCCTCCCGGCAATATTTTCGGCCGGCACCGGCCCGAAATAGCGGCTGTCGAAGGAGTGATTTCTATCGTTGCCGAGCAGGAAAAACTCGTCGGCGGCGAGCTTGCGGCAGGCATTCCACCAAGGCAGCGGACGGTGCTGCGTGTCGGTTGCCAGCCGGCGCGCGACAATCTCGCCGCCGATGATGATGGCGTCGCCGAAGGCGCAGACATGCTCGCCAGGCAGCGCGGCAAGGCGCTTGACCAGCGGCACATTGCTGGGCAGATAGAAGCGTTCGGCGGCGAGATCGGCGACCGGTTTTGGCGGGCGGACGAGCACCAGATCGCCACGAGCCGGCGATCCGGACGCGAGGCGATAGAGGCCGACCGGCGCACTGGCCGAGGCATTCCAGACCAGCCAGGGCGATGGGTTGTCGAAAGCGGCGAAGCCGATCAGGCCGAGGCCTATTGTGGCCACGGCGATCGTCTTGCGCGCCCGAATGCGCCGCAGATGGCTGCCGATCAGACGGATAGTGGGACGCCGGCTCATGAGCGGCCTCCCTCACCGGCCGAGCCGGAATTGTGCCCGCCATCCTCGGGCCTGGTCTCCTGCGCGCGTCCCTTCGACCAGTCGTCGAGCTCGTCGATGTGATAGCGGACATAGCGGCCGTGCTTGCGAAATTGCGGGCCGCCGCCTTTGAGCCGCATCTTCTCCAGCGTGCGCTGGGACAGCCCGATATAGAAGGCGGCCTGCGCGGTGTTGAGAAACGGACTGCCCTTCTTGGCGCGGGCCGCGCGTTCGTTTTCGTCGTCCATGATGATCCTCGTTTCGCTACGGACAAGCGAAGGCGAGGATCGGCGAGCGAGATCGTTTCGGGGACGGGCGAAGAGTGGGGGGCGAGTTTTCGCCGCCCCTTCTTGAGAAGAGCCCCGCGCCGGTTGCGGCGCGGGGCTCGAGGCTGGCGGTTCAGTCGACCGGGTTCCAGATGATGGCGTATGTGTCGTCGTCATCCTGGCCGGCGGCGCGGCCGAGATTGGCGTAGAGCTTGCGCGGACCGAACTCCGGGGCGGCAATCGACAGGCTCACATAGTCCTTGCCGGAGGTCTCGCCGGTGCGGATCCAGCCGGCCCCTACTTCGACCCCTTGCGTCAGCACCCGGAAGTCGGGATGGGTGTCGGCGCTCTTTGCCTGATTGGGCACGATGTCGATGTCGGCGCGGACGCTAAGCGTCTTGAGCTGGCCCTTGTAGCCGCCGTTTTCCTGTTTGGTAACGTATCCGATCGCGGTCATTTTCAGTCTCCTTTTGGTGCTCGCCGGGGACCATTCCCCTGCGATGGCGGACCGTGATGGGCGCGTCCGGACCGCCGGAACCGGGACGGCCGCAGCGATAGCGGAGGACTCGAGCGGGCAGCTTTTTTGAAGTGAAGCGGCGCGAGGAAGCCGCCGCAGGCGGCGGGGAAAAAAGCTGCTGGCGAGGGTTTCGGGCGGGCCGGATCCGCCCATAGGTCGTCAAGCCAGCCGCAGGGGAATGGTCCTGAGACACCATGGAGACAGGTGGCGCGAAGTTGTGTGCGTCAAGTTCTGCAAAAATGGCGTGGCAGTAGCTGTGACGTCGGCGTGGGCGCCCCCCACCCCCCCGGGTTAGCGGGGCGGCGGGCACCCCGCGGGGCGCAGGCGGCCCATGGTCTCAGGGGGTCCGGCTTGGGGTCTGTTATACACAACTGGCGCGGCCGC
>NZ_JAMYUA010000071.1:0-19640 GCF_040322715.1 Mesorhizobium sp. M0106
TCGAAACCGCAGCAATCGTGGGCGTGATCTCTTCTCGAATTCCCGACCACATCTTGATCGGCAGGGTCGTGGTATCGGGTCCGCTCATGTAAAGAGACAGCACGACTTCATCAAAGGAATATAAGAAGGCAAAGAACCCGGCGACTATCAACGCCGGACGGATAAGCGGGAGTACGATTCGCCAGATCGTAACGATCCGTGACGCCCCCAAACTTGCGGCAGCTTGCTCGAGTCTTATGTTCTGGGACTGCAGGCTTGCGGCGACGATCAGCACTACCAGTGGAACGGCCCCGATGCTGTGCGCCGTCACCAGCGCGAGAGACGTGTTGATGAGATGCAGTCGCGCAAAGAGGAAATAGAGTGCCACCGCACTAACGATCGTCGGCACGATCATCGGTGCGAGCAATAGCTGGTATCCGACCCGGCGCATTCGCGGACTGCCGCGCACGAGTGCCATTGCAGCCGCTGAACCGACGGCAAGACTTACACACGCGACTGCTATCGCAACTCCCAAACTCTGCCACGTCGCAGAAAGCCACGCTGCGCTCGTGAAATAGATCTCGTACCATTGTAGCGACAGACCGGGAGGCGGAAAGTCGAGGAAGCGTGAGGAGCTGAATGAGATCGGAACAATGATCAGTATGGGACTGACGAGGAAGGCAATAAGGATCAAGCTTAACCCGCGCAGTAGCTTGCCACCAAGCGCCGCACGCTCAAAACTTCTAGCGATGTGGGCGGGAAAGCGGACCCCATGTCCGACGGCGCGCATCAGGGCAGTGACGAAGTCAACGAAGTGGATGTAAGCGCTGGTCGAATGACGAGCAGTGAATCCTGCTGATTGGGCAGTCCCCTGCTGAGAGCTGAGCAAGCGTTCGCTATCGACGAAATAGTTGGAAATCGAATAAAGTACGAGCGTGATCGCGAGCAGCACGGTAGCAGCGGTGGCCGCAAGCGGCCAATTAAGCGTGCCATTCACATAAATGTCGATCTGCATCGGCAGTATCATTGTGTTCCGACCGCCGAGCAGCACGGGCGTGATGTAGAAGCCAACTGCGAACACGAAGACGAGTAGCCCGGCCGCGACAACGCCCGGAGCGCTCAAAGGAAAGAACACGCGCCAAAAATTCTGTGTCGCGGAGGCTCCGAGCGAGGAAGCGGCACGAGTCAGACTGTATGGAATCCCTTTCATTACGCTGATGAGTACCAGGACCGTATAAGGCATGAGGATGTAGACCATCGCTATGAGCACGCTGAAATCATTGTAGATGAGGTCGACAGGCCTTTCGGTGAGGCCGGTTGCCATCAACAGCCGATTGATTACACCAAAGCGCCCGAGGAGCACCATCCATGCATATGTACGCACGAGGTAGCTCGTGAAGAACGGCAACACAACCGCAAGCAATAGCGCACCGCCGAGCCAGGTGCGGGTTGAGACGATCCAGAAGGCGAGTGGATATCCTAATAGAAGGCAGATCAGTGTGACTTTTGTTGCCAGCGCGAAGGTGCGGGCGAGGACGATCCAGTTCGTCGGGTCACCCAAGAACTCTTCGTAATGCGCGAAGGTCGGTTTGGGATCGAGCAGGCTGAGAGAGAGGAGACCGACAAGTGGGACAAAGAAAAAGATCCCGAGCAGAAGCACTGCCGGAGCAAGCAAGAGGGAGGCTTCGCGGTTCTGGATCGGCCATGCGATGGCCGATCTCAGGGGATGGTATAAGGTGCGCATTAGCTGGCGATCCATTTCGTCCAGCGATCTACGAGCACTTCGGTATTGGTTTTACCTGAGGGCGATTCGACCTGCCAGTATGCCAGATCCACGAAGAACTGTTTGTCGATGTTCTCGGGCGCAGTGGGTAGCTGCGCGGCGATCCTGGGCTCGATGTACTTGAAGGCTGCGCGGTTCATAGGACCATAAAAGATGAGATTGTTGAGACGAGCTTGCGCCTGCGCGGAGGCTTGGTAGGCGACAAACCGCATGGCCGCGGCCCGATTTTTGGTACCCTTTGGCACGACCCAATAAGACGGGGTAAGCTCCCCTTCGTTCCATTGGTAATCAACGGCGGCGCCTTGCGCCTTAAGGGATACCATTCGGCCATTGAATGCCGAGGACATCGCAACCTGCCGATCCGAGAGAAGCTGACCCGGTTCGGCGCCCACTGTCCAGAATTTCGTTATGTGCGGCTTGATACGATCCAGGGACGCAAACGCCTTGTCGAAGTCGATTGGGTACAGCTTGTCCATCGGAACCCCGGCCGCCAGCAACGCAAATTCGATTGTGCTAGGATCTCCGCCCCCCGCAACTGCCGCCCTGAGCGAGCGTGGCCCGGGAAACTTGCTGGCGTCCCAAAACTCGGCCCATGAGCGCGGCCGTGGCTTGTCGGCCGGGTATTCGGCCGTTGAGAACCCCATCACAGTGCTGTAGACTAACGAGCCAACGCCGTATTTTGTCTTTGCTTCAGGCACAAGGTTGTCCAGCGTTTCCTTGTCGAACGCGCCATAGTCGATTTCCTCGAGGTACTTGGATGCATCCGGCCGATGGCCGTAGGAGCTTACCTCAACCACGTCCCACTGCACGTTGTTGCTATCGACCTGCACCTTGAGTTTCGCGTCATCTTCCGGCGACACATAAGTCACCTTGATGCCCGTTTCTTGCTGGAAGGGATCAATAATTGCTTTGCGGATGGACTCCTCATACGATCCGCCGCCGGAGACTACGACAAGTGTCGATTCTTGCGCCCGCAAAATCCCTGGAGCACCGATCGCGAGCGCCGCTCCGCCGGCCGCAGCGCCGATTCCCTTTAGCGCCTGACGCCGGGTGGGTCGACTGGAGTTGATGTAGTAGGTCATGAGCTCTCTCCTTTGTGTTATGAAGGCAGGATCGCCATGCGATCTGCAGCTGTAGTCACGCGCAACAAAGCTTCGTCATTGTCGGGTACACCTTGGCTTGGGCGTTTCGCCTCATCAGAAAGAAGCCGTGCATCCCGCGCATCCCAACCGATCTTCACTTTCTCGCCGATTTGGAATCGCGGAGTGGAGGCGCGATACGCTACGGCTACAGTGAGAAGTACCGGAAGAGCGGCACACAAGCGGATTTGGTACTTGACAACGTGTCCCCGGTAGACGGCCTCTTGGACCACACCTTCGAACTCGTTGTCAGCGCGCGAACCGGCAGCAAGCGGGATAATCTTCTCGGGTCGGATCATGAGGATCACGGGTCCCGTCTGGCGCTCGAATCCCTGCCACGTCGCACGAACCTGCAGGCCAGCCACATCGAGAAGGGGCCCCTGATCTGTTTTTCCAATCAGACGAGCGTCGAGGAAGTTCGATTCGCCAATAAAGCTCGCGACAAAGCGGCTTCGGGGAGTCTCATATATTTCTTCCGGGGTTCCGATCTGTTCGACTTTTCCCTCATTCATCACCACGATCCGATCAGACATTGTCAGCGCTTCGCTCTGGTCATGGGTGACAAAGACCATGGTTGTTCCAACAGATTTCTGTAGACGCTTGAGTTCGAGCTGCATGTTCTCTCGAAGCTGTTTGTCAAGTGCACCAAGCGGTTCGTCCAAGAGGACTAGGCCCGGGCGGAACACAAGCGCTCGCGCCAATGCAACTCGCTGTTGTTGGCCGCCGGACAGCTGGTGAGGCATGCGCGCTTCGTAGCCACCGAGCTGGACAAGACTGAGCGATTCGTTGACGCCGGCTCGAAGCTCTGAGCCGGATACTCCGCGCATTTTTAGCGCAAACGCGACGTTCTCGAGAACAGAGAGATGGGGAAACAGCGCGTAGCTCTGGAACACCACACCGATGTTGCGCCTGTGCACTGGGAGCCTGGTTACTGGTCGAGCACCGATAAAGATCTGGCCAGCAGTTGGTGTTTCGAACCCCGCGACCATCATCAACGTGGTTGTTTTGCCGGAGCCGCTTGGCCCTAAAAATGAGATGAACTCCCCAGCCTCAATCTGAACCGAGACCTCGTGAACCGCTCGCACGCTGCCGTACTGTTTACAAAGTCGCTCTAACCGCAGCGCTTCACCTGTGGACATCCATACCTCCGCATTGCCCGTCGATGGGGTGCATCTGTTGTTCCGCGGCTCTTATGGCTGTCAACGACCACGGAATCGGGACCCTGGTTTTTGGCGCAAAGACCCAGCATTCGATGAAAAATCACATTATGGCCGCTTCGCGGGCTTGGCCACTTGGCGCGTTCAGTTGGTCCAGCATCAATCCGCCGGCGGCTTACGTCCAACACAATTTATGCATTGTCGTCATCTGGAAACGAGATGAGAGTTGGCTCCGCAAATTCGGACGGTGGCATAAGTGGATTTTCTGCCTGACGGCGGCGAGGCTTCTCGCTGCGAATCAGGATTAGACATGACGAAGAGAAGCCACCGGACGCATTCACCGGCTTTCAGGCGAAGGTGGCTTTGACCGCCGTGAAGGGGGGAGAAGACGCTGGCCGAGCTGGCGCAACAGTTCGACGTTCACCCGAACCAGATCACGACCTGGAAGAACCATCTGCTGGAAAGCACGGCCGGGGTGTTCGGGCCGGACAAGGCGGGGCGACCGAAGCGCCGGTCGATTTGAAGGCGCTGCATGCCAAGATGGGCGAACTGACACTGGCCAAGGATTTTTTAGACGGCCCGCTCAGCAAAGCCGGCCTGTTGAGCGCAAAACGATGATCGACCGCGAGCCCGCCTTTCCGACCGTCGGGCAAGCCAATATTCTCGGCCTTGCCCGCAGCACGGTCTGCTATAAGCCTCGGCCGGTTTCGGCCGAGGACCTGGGCTGATGCGCCGGCTCGACGAGTTGCATCTCGATTAGCCCTTCGCCGGGGCGCGGGTGATCTAACCGTATCTGTTGCGCGGGATGGAGATCGCACGGCCGAACCATTCTGGGCGATGGACACCAGCTAAATCCCGATGCGGCGCGGCTTCGTCTCGTTTGGCAACTGTCGTCGAAGTGTTCAGCCGGCGGATGCTGGCCCATCGGGTCTCAATCACGATGGAGGCGGCGTTTAGCGTCGAAGCACTCGAGGAGGCCCTGGCCAGACATGGCCGACCCGAGATCTTCAACACGGACCAGGGCAGGCAGTTCACCAGCCTGGAGTTCACAGACGTGCTGACGGCGGCGAGCGTGTCCATCAGCATGGATGGAAAAGGTGCCTGGCGCTACAACCGTCTTCGTCGAGCGGCTGTGGCGCACGATCAATACGAGGAGGTCTATCTGCGCGCCTACGATAGCGTATCCGAGGCCCGCAAAGCAGCGTCCGCATCATGGCGTCACCGCATAGGCACGCCCGACGCGATTATCCTAGCCTGGATTGATTGTAACGCGGCGTCAATCCGAGAGACGGCCCTACGGCCTTCGAATTCCTGAGGCGCGCAAGGATAACATGGTTTCCAGACGGTTGGTGACCGGCCCCGTCCTTGCACTGGCGTTCAACGCCACGGTCGACATTCCTTATAAAGCCGCGCAAGTTTTCTGACGGTGGTGAAAAAGTGGTCATGGTTGAAGGCTTGGGGGACGAACATCGCCAAGTTGCTCGTAGATTAGCGGTTATCATGCATAGGCTATGGTCCGACGGCAGTGAGTTCCACTGGGCGCGAGAGAATACAGCAGCGGTGAAATTATAGCCGGTCATCAAAGGAAAGGGAAAGCCGCTAACGGGATCCGCCAGGGGTGGATCAATGTCCTTCGCGGGACGAAGGATGAAGAGACGTGCCGGGACTCGTATCGATGTGAGCAAGGTGAGAACGCTGTTTAGATCAAACCTGAGTCTGGATCTGAGCCATCGAGTTCCCCAATAGCGCTGGGCGCCAATCCCAAAGGTCTGATCAAAGCGCTCGCCGATCTCTCGCTGGAAGCGGCGGGCCTCGAAACCGTTCAGATGTCGGGAGGTGATCACGAGTATCAAGATCACGCCTGACCACCTCGGCCGCACCGCGGTCCTCTATATTCGCCCATCGACAATGTCGCAAGTCATAGGGAATCTCGAAAGCCAGCGGCGGCGATATGACTTGGCACAGGCTGCGGAAACCGCTGGATTTAAGTCGGTGATGGTAATTGACGACGATCTTGGCCGCTCGCGTTCGCGGGATGATGCCGCGGTCTATTTGAGCGACTTGTGGGGATGGTGTGTTCGGGTGACGTCGGTGCCGTCTATTGCATCGAGGCGTCGCGGCTGGCACGCAATGGACGCGACTGGCATCCCTTGATCGACCTTTGCGCCCTGGCCGGCGCGTTGGTCATCGATCCCGGCGCCTATAATCCGCGGCTGGTCAACGACCGCCTGCTGCTCGGATTGAAGGGACGATGTCGGACCATGAACTGAGCCTGCTTCGCCAACGTGTCGCCGCTCGCGATTCCAATGCCCAGCGCGGCGAGTACCGCTTTATGCTTCCACCCGGCTTTTGTTGGAATGAACTCGTCAAGATCAAAATCGATCCCGACGAACTTGTGGCTGGAGTTGTTCGACTCGTCTTCACTAGCTGTTCTCGCAGCGAAGCCGGCGTCCGAAATACGGGTGCCAACGGTAATGGACCTCGACCCCCTGCCCAACATGGGCAGAATGACCCCGAGATGGCTCTCGGCAGAAAGTCCTGGCTGTTCTGCGGTTCCGATCGCGGCGGCCAGCGCGCTGCCGTTCTCTACAGCCTGATCGTCAGCGCCAAGTTGAATGACGTCGACCCTCAGGCCTGGCTCGCCGACGTCCTCGCCCGACTGCCCGCCTATCCGGCACATCGGATCGATGATTTGCTGCCTTGGAGATCCGCACAACTGCGGACCCAACCAGCGGCGGCCTGATCATGCAGCGCAATAAGGTGCATCACGTCTATACCGTCGAACGTGTCGCCAGGGACCTCGGCGTCAGCGAAGCGCTCATCCAGGACCTGACCCTCGGTCTCGAGCCCGAGGACGGCGTCATCTGGGTCTACGGCGCCAACGATGACGACGGGATCTTGGCCTTCACCGATGAAGGCATCGAGGAGGTCAAACTCCTCCTCGAAGAATATCATCGCGTCTCACCATCGAAAGCTTGACGGCACCGCGGTGCTCAGGTGCTCATGGCCACCGGATAGGCACGTCTGCGGTCTTCACGGGATGCGTACGGCCCTTCCACTTCGCAACGGTCTTCTGATTGGTCCCATAGCGCTTGGCCAGCGCTCTCAGGCTGTCTTGACTATGCTGTATCGCTCGACGGACCGCCTCTGTCGTCGTGGCGCTCCCATGGAGAATCTGGCCCATAGCGCACCCTTGATTCGGACGACAAGAATGCCCCATCGCCCCATCAAAGGGATCAAACATCTAACAGCCCGCTTGCAAATCTCGCAAGACACGGTCTGAGGCTGTTGACGCGATGTCAGGTAGACCGCGATCACAGGCTCGAAAACAAGGCCAAGTTGGTTAGTGTCCCGGTATCCAATCTGTCCCCGCAAGGGGAAGCTGTGTCATGGCGGCTGCCTCGACGGTCAGGGCGACAAGATCCTCCGGCTCCAGGTTGCGCAGGCGGCTCTTGCCGCACGCACGCGCGATCGTCTGCGCTTCGAGCGTGATGACCTTGAGGTAATTCGCAAGCCTGCGGCCGGCGAGCACCGGATCGAGCCGCGCCGAGAGAGAGGGATCCTGAGTGGTGATGCCTGCAGGATCTTTCCCCTCGTGCCAGTCGTCATAGCAGCCGGCGGTAGTCCCCAGCATACGGTATTCGTCCTCATAGCCGGGGTCGTTGTCACCGAGAGCAATTAACGCGGCGGTCCCAATCGCGACCGCATCCGCTCCCAGTGCAAGGGCCTTGGCCACGTCGGCGCCGCTACGTATCCCGCCCGAGACAATCAATTGTACCTTTCGATGCATGCCAAGATCCTGGAGGGACTGCACCGCGCTCCTGATCGCCGAAAGAAGCGGAATTCCGACATGCTCGATGAAGACATCCTGTGCCGCAGCGGTGCCGCCCTGCATTCCATCGAGGACCACGACGTCAGTCCCGGCTTTCACAGCGAGAGCAACGTCGTAATAAGGTCGGCTTGCACCGATTTTCAGGTAGATCGGTTTTTCCCAGCACGTCAGTTCGCGCAGCTCCAATATCTTGATTTCCAGATCATCAGCCCCCGTCCAGTCCGGGTGCCGACAAGCAGATCTTTGATCTATTCCCTTCGGAAGTGCTCGCATCATTGCGACGCGGTCGGAGATCTTCTGCCCAAGCAACATGCCGCCGCCCCCCGGTTTGGCGCCCTGCCCTACTACAATTTCGATTGCATCCGCCTTGCGCAGGTCGTCCGGGTTCATGCCGTATCTTGAGGGCAGACATTGATAGACGAGTGTCTTGGATTGGCCTCGCTCTTCCGGCGTCATGCCTCCGTCGCCCGTGGTGGTGGACGTGCCCGCCAGACTTGCTCCTCTGCCGAGCGCCTCTTTGGCCTGAGCCGAAAGAGCGCCAAAGCTCATGCCTGCGATTGTTACGGGGATCGCGAGCTCAATGGGTTTTTTGGCAAAACGGGTCCCAAGGGAAACACCTGTGTCGCATCGTTCCCGATACCCCTCTAAGGGATAGCGTGACATTGATGCGCCCAGGAATAGAAGATCATCGAAATGCGGCACTTTTCGCTTGGTGCCGCCCCCGCGAATATCGCAAATGCCGGTCGCGGCCGCGCGCTGGATTTCGGCGATGGCATGTGCGTCAAAGGTGGCGGATGGGCGAGGTGGAATGTAGCCCCACGTCTTCTTAATCGTGTTCATCAATACGCCTCGGCATTGTCGATGTGGAAGTTGTAGAGCTTGCGGGCAGACCCATAGCGCTGGAACTCCGACACGTCGATCTTATGCGCCTCGCTAGCCTGCTTGAGGAGAGTAAAGAGTTCGGCACGATGCTCGTCCCTCAGTTCCTTTTCGATGCAGTCTGCCCCAAGACTCTCGACTGTTCCGCGAACGTAGATTCGGGCCTCGTAAATCGAATCGCCCAAGGCTTCGCCGGCATCCCCAAATGCAACCAGACGGCCGGCTTGGCCCATGAACGCAGAGAGGTGGCCGATATCGCCCTTCACAATGATGTCCACGCCCTTCATGGAGATGCCGCAGCGGGCGCTCGCATTGCCGTCGATCAGGAGAAGGCCTCCATTGGCGGTAGCGCCAGCACCCTGGCTCACATCGCCCTTCACATGGATCAGGCCGGACATCATATTTTCACCGACACCCTGGCCGGCATTTCCGTCGATAATAATGCTGGCCAACTTGTTCATGCCGCCGCAATAATAGCCCACGTGGCCTGCGATCTCGACATCGAGAGGCGCGTCGATCCCGACCGCAATCGCGTGGGCTCCGTTGGGGTTCAGGATCCGATAGGACGACTCGTCCGTCTTCGTAGCGCTGCCGAGCGCCTGCAATGTCGCGTTAAGATCTCGCAGCGAAGTCGTCAGAAGATCGATCTTCTGGGTGTAATTGGACGATTGAAGCTGATTCAAATCGCGTCGCGACCATTTGCCGATCTCGATCTCTTTCATTCTCTAGTGCTCCCAGAAGTACGGTGTCGCGGGCTTCGGCTCGAACACCCGCGCGTCTTTGATCCCCGGCAGGGATGTCAGGCTGCGATACTCGGATGCAAGCGCCACATAGTCGTGGGTTTCGGCCATTACCGCAGGCTTGCAAGCGATAGGATCGCGCAGCACGCCGAATCCGTTCTTGGTCCCGACCACAAAGGTGAAAAATCCATCGAGATCGTCCAGACTCGATTTGAGAGCCTCTCCGAGCGCTCTCTCCCGTTTCAACTCGCGGGTCAGGTAGGCTGCGGCGACCTCGCTATCGTTGTCCGTCTGGGGCACGATCCCGTCGCGCTTAAGCTCACGTCGAAGCGATGCATGATTGGAGAGCGACCCGTTGTGGACCAGGCATTGATCGGGTCCGGTACAAAAGGGGTGAGCACCCGTCGTAGTCACTGCGGACTCGGTCGCCATCCGGGTGTGGGCAATTCCGTGTGTGCCAGAGATGGATGCAATTTCGAACGCTCGCGCCACGTGGTCGGGATAGCCTACCTCCTTGTAGATCTCCAGATTGCCCCCCTCGCTCAGTATCCGCACATCGTGGGCGTTCTCGAAGAGCCAATCGCGGCACAGCTTCGCAACATCGGTTGGCACCGTCAGGACGGCATTCGTGTAACGGCTCGTCACCGAAACCGGCGCACCTAGTGATCGTGAGAGCATGTGTCCAAGCGCTTCAAAGTCGGACCTTTCCCCTATAGAGGTCAGCGTCAGTTTCGCTTTTCCTACTTCCTCTGCCGTATACAGGGCAAAGCCGGCCGAGTCGGGTCCGCGGCTACACAGGGTCGAGGTCATACCAGTAAGCAACTCCCCGAGTTGCGGCTGAAGTCGCGTTCCTTTGATAAACAGGCCTGCAATTCCACACATCTTGCTCTCCGGCACTGATAAGTTCAGAAGAAGTTGAGGTACCTTTCAACTTCCCAGTCGGATACGTGGCGGTGGTATTCCAGCCACTCTGATCTCTTCAGGGATAGGAACTCTTTGATGACTGGCTCCCCGAGAGTGCCAGCCAACAACTGATCGGCCTCCAGGGCATCGAGCGCTTCGGTGAGCGTCTGCGGAAGCAGATCTAAGCCCATCTCCTTGATTGCCCCGAGCGTGAGACCGTAGAAGTTGACGTTTCTGGGCGCACCCGGCTCGAGCTTCCGCTCAATTCCATCGAGACCGGCGGCAACAAGCGCAGCCGTTGCGAGGTACGGATTCATGCTGCTGTCGCCAGTGCGAATCTCAAGCCGGCCGTAGGGAATTCGCGCCATGGCGGTGCGATTGTTGTCGCCGTAAGCGATGCAAGCAGGAGCCCATGTTGCGCCTGAGGCCGTGCCACCGACGTCCAGACGCTTGTAGGAGTTCACGGTCGGCGCCAGAAGCGCTGTTAACCCCTTAGCATGTGCGAGCACACCGCCCAGGAAATGATAGGCGAGCTTGCTCAAGCCCATTCCATTTGGGTCTGCGTCATCGTGAAAGAGATTCCGCCCGTCCGCGTCGGCGATGGAGCAATGGATATGCATGCCGCTGCCGGTCGAATTACTGCGCGGCTTCGGCATGAAGGAGCAGATGGCGCCGAGATCATGCGCGATTTCCGAGGCCGCCATTTTAAAGAAGACGATCTGGTCGGCCGTCTTTAGAGCATCGGCATATTTGAAGTTGATTTCATACTGTCCGTTCGCGTCTTCATGGTCGATCTGATAAACGTCGATTCCAACGGCCTGCAAGCATTCGGTTACGCGCTCAAGGAAGTTTCGCCCACGCATGAGGCCGCGATAATCATAAGCGGGCTTGGTAAGTATATCCGTGCGGTCGAAAGGCGACAGTTTCCCGTCTGGCTCTCGCCGAAGCAGAATGAACTCGGGCTCCAGCCCCGTATTGAGCGTCCAGCGGCGCTCAGCAAGGGCCGCGACCTGCTTCTTGAGAACGTTACGCGTATCGATCGGATGCGGCGCTCCCTTCACGGTGCCGACTCCCATCATGCGAGCATATCCGGGAGCCCATGGCGTCACCGTCAACGTATCGAGTTCGCAGACCACCATGTATTCCGGTTCATGCGGAAGGAGGCCTAGCCCGCACATGCCGGAACCAGCAAAGCCCGCGCCCTCCGTCAAAATGCAATCGAGGTGTTGCACCGGAACGGCTTTGCTCTTTACCACCCCATATAGGTCGACAAATTGCGCGAGTACATAGCGGACGCCCGCCTGCTCCAGGAAAGCTTGAGCCCCTGCGACGTCCAACTCCTTAGGCGTCGCAAGGCTCCGGGGTGACAGTGCGCCAGTCCACGCGTTGGGGCGATGCATTCGGATTTCTCCTTAGGTTGACATTTCGCAGTGTTGCGGGAACGGGTAGCCTTCTGGGCTAGATCGTCATAGTTTATTCCATTGGATTGCGAACGCACCATAGGAGTGTTCCAGCCCGAGCAGGCGAACCCCTTCGCTCACACTACAGTGAGTGCCCCGCGAGAATACGCGACGGCATCCGGATAGAGCTCGCGGGAAGGTACAAACCGTAGATGTTCTCCTCGGTCCCTTCCATTTGTCACGTAACCACAGACCTCGCAAGAAGGTGCCCGAAAACAGCTTGGCAAAGAAATCGATAAGTTCGCATTCGAAAGCATTCGAGTTGACGCGACAAGTCCCTGGTTCCAATGGATCTCCGAGGTTGTTGCCTATGAGGCTCATTAAACGCCACAACGGTTCATAATCGAAGACCTTCGCAAACGGATATCCTAAGAAAACATCCGTTTGCCTCCGGCATGGGGAGAATGATTCATCCAGTTTCTTTGATCCTGGGATTCTAGGATGATGAGCCCCCTCCGCGGCCAGAGTTAGCAAACCCTGCGACCTAGTCAGGTTCTTGTTCACGTGCGGACAAAGCTCATGCCTTGGGCGCACTACCATCAAGCATGCAGGATTTGTGCCAACGAGCGCAGCGGTAGATGCACGTGTCTTGACGAGACGCAATGTCAAGTTCGCAACAGGTTGGCGGGCTACATACATGAAGCGCGTTCGCTTTCGGACTGAGACACGTGCAGGCCCAAATGCGCGACAGGCCGCGAGGTCACGCGAGCGGGGCAAGCGTGTGGGATCGTCGATCGCCGTCATGAAAGAGAGCGCCGTCACGGGGCCAACGTCCGGAATAGCCATGAAGCGCCGACACGGCTCGCTACGCCCGACAATCTCCTCGACAGATCGTGCAGCCGGCAGTACTGTCTCCACAGCGCCGAGCGTGCTGATAGCATGGCGTCCATCAACTCGGTCGACAGCGGATCGTCTGCCACCGCCTGGCGCACCGCCTGCTCGGAGGCCCCGCGTCCGACCTTGCCCAGGCGGATGCCGAACGACTTCGGCGAGCGTATCAGCAACTGCTTACGGGTTTGTAGCGAATGCGACGGACGTGGAAAGCTCTGTTGCGGACATAGGAGCCGACGTGGAACCGAAAGCGCCGATCCTCGGCTCCATTGCTTGCTTCAAGTTTCTGCCAGCACCGGCTATTCTCGTAACCGGGATTGTCCAAGTGATGCGGAAGCAACAGGTAAGCTCCGCCTTCAAAGCCGCACGCCGGGATCTGTGAGGGTGAAAGCCGAATGGCTGAGCTACTCGACGACGGCCTGCCGTTGCGCCGGCCGCGCGAGGAGCTGACGTTGAGCGAACTTTGTCGCAGCATCGTCCATCGCTGCGGGGTTCGGTAGATCGAAGTACCGGCAGAGCTGGCCGACTGTCGCATACGGCCTCGTCGATGCCCGAAAAAGCCATTAATGCCAGCATCGTTGCACGCAGCCGAGAACACTCGCGGGTCAGCGCATCGAGATTGTCTGTATCGATAAGGACCGCCTCACACTTTTCCGCCGCGAGATAGTCGGACTGAACTGGATCACCCGACGGGTAATTGGATGAAGCCGAGACGCGTAGGCGCGCGGACGTATCGCAGGCCATTACCGTATAACCTTCAAACAGGATAAGCGCTTTTGTTGCCATTGAGCTGTGACCCCGAGCTTGCGTGCTGTGCGGCGGTCCGAGCGTAAATCTGCATCAGCTTTTAGCCTTGCTCGACCTCAGACTTGCGGTGAACGTATCAATGGCAGCGATTTGCGGGCGCAAAGATTCTGTGAATTTATTCGAAGGATCTGTTGTGATGTTTCGTTGCCGGCGCGGCGGCAGGATATAGGGCAGATCTCGGCGAAGTGCTGCCGCGCCCGTAGCGGCCTCGTGCTCTTTCTGCGCCGGGGCAGTTCAGCGCCTTGGCGATCCCGCATGCATCGGTCGCACCGACGCCTGATATGCCGATGCGCCTGCTCGATAGGACTGTTCAACTACTCGATATGTTGCTACTCGTCACGGATCGAAATCGGCGGCGAACTTGTTGGTGACCGGGAATCGGAACCGGGGTAGCGCCTCACGCGCGGCAACTCCGGCGATGCGGCGCAGGAAACCTGAAGAGTCGTAACTCTCACCAGATTGAATTCTGTCAGACCGCCCCAGCACTCTTGGCAGCTGGGATGACTTTTGGGGAAATGCATTGCCTCATCGAGGTCAGCTTACCTCACGCCCGTCAAAATTTTCGAGAAAGACCGGGCCAGGTTCGATCCGCCGCTGACCCGTGGGCGGGGGGGCTTCGTGACGCAGCCGGCCTGCACTCCAACATGGACCAGATCGGTCGAGAGTTCCGCAGAAGAGGCATCCACGTCAATCCACAAAGCAAACGCCGCTTGTCAATTAATGATGAGAGACTGGTCAATCACTGCTGAACTCCGTCGCTCAATGCTGACGTGTCTGATGAAATCATCGCAGCAAATAGCATGCCGCCTTAAGAGCTCCTGGCGTTAGGCCGTCTGCGCCCGGCAACCGGTGGCCCGGCCCTGCCGACTTATTTGGTCGGGCTTGCGACATTCTTGTCGAGCTTCGGCCACAAGAAGGTTTGCGGACAGACACCCTCACGAAGAGCGAACGAAAGAAGCGCTCGGGCATGCAAACGCACCGAACTTACACTTGCCTGCGAATGACGTTCCCGATGAAAATCCTGTCGCCGAAGCGCTTTGCGCATTGCCGACTGATCCCGGCTGGCAGACTCTGCCGCAACACCTGTCCAGCATTCCTGCGACAATGTCTGGCAACCGACACCTACCCCTGCTGATTAAGTCGTTGGATCATGTAGAGAGTTTTTTTTGAAACATTTCGGGCCAAGTCGGCATGATTTTTGAAGCTCATTGGGAGTTGCCGAACTGATATTCCTGGGTGGGTAAATTTCCGTAGTCCCGGTAAATTTCCGTAACCCCGCCGCCGACCGCGCAAACGGCCGTGGACCGCTATCACGCTGAAGTCGCTGCTTGCCTCGGATCAGTGACGCCGCGCCTAAAGGAGGCGAGTGGTCTAACCAACTTAAGTGCGCCTTAGGTCAAGCTTACCTGCCGTTTTACTAACGGACAGGGTTAATAGTGGAGCAAATCTATGAATACGACATACTACGACACAGCCAACGGCACCCTCAGTAAACATGACACTGTAGATGAAACATTTCTCCGGCTTAGAAGTACTTTCGCCGTTAGGAGCGTCAATCATCTGGGATACCCGTATAATCTCGACTTTGATGCGGAGCCAATTTCCCAATTTGCTAAATTTCTAATTAATAACCTCGGAGATCCATATGTGGGTTCACACTATGCGACTGAGGTCTGCGGCTTAGAGCGCGAGGTGGTCGATTGGGTCATGCGGATCTGGGAATGTTTTGATCCCGAAGAATACTGGGGGGCTGTGGGCGCGGGCGGAACTGAGGGCAATCTTTGGGCAATGTACCTTGCGCGCGAGACGCTTGGTGATCCGGTTCTGATACACTCCACAGAGGCGCACTATTCGCTGCCAAAGGCGGCGAAAATTCTCCGGATCCAGCCTTTGATGTGTCAGGCTGACGATTCGGGCGCCATCCGTCAAGATGTTCTCCGCGAGGTCGCTCACACAAATCGCCATCGCGGCATCATTCTCGCATTGACCTGTGGCACAACGATGAAAGGAGCGCACGATGACATCGGGGCCTGCATCAGCGTTCTGGACCAAGTCGGGATCGATCCGAGTCGCCGCTTTGTCCACGTCGATGGCGCCCTCAATGCAATGGTGCTTCCCTTTGTCGATGACTTACCGAGTGGAATCCGCCCCTCCTTCCGGCACGGGGTGGATAGCATGTCAACCTCAGGCCACAAGATGATCGGCACGCCGATGCCCTGCGGCGTGCTCGTAGTCCGACGCGAACATGTCCGTCGCGTGGCCTCCACCGTCAGCTACTTGCGTTCTGATGATACGACCTTGATGGGTTCGCGAAACGGCCACTCCGTTCTCGCGATATGGAACCGGCTGATGCGCCTGGGCATCGCCGGTTTCCGTCATAATGCCCGAACCTGCATCGAGCGCGCCGAGGGTTTTGCGGAAGCGTTATGCTCAGCCGGCGTCCCAGTACTGCTCAATCCATACTCCTTGACGGTTGTGTTTCCGAAACCATCCGACAGGCTCGTTACCGAATACCAGCTCGCATGCCATGGCAACTTAGCCCATGCGATTGTGATGCCAAACGTTAAAGCTGATCTCATTGACCGGTTTCTCGGCGATTATACTGCCGATTCGTCCTGCAATTCTCGGCAAAACGTGTTTTCATGAAAATTCATGTGGCCGAGCTGCTCCAAGATAGCAAAGACGCTTCACCTAGGGCCAGCGACACCATCCAGGATCGCCTGAGCGCCCTTATCCACAGCTTGAATCATAACCCAGCCTCAGAATGAACCCGTAGCGTTGTCAATACGGTCTTACCGGGTTTCTGACGGAACTCTACGGGGCGGCTCCGCGCCCGGCCTTTCAACAATTTATCCCGGAGCACGATACCCTTCGAATTCGCCCTTCTCGCTCAGTGCGCAATCGTTCGATGCCTATTCTTGGCATGTGTCGGAGGATGCAGCTTCTGAACGTTGTAGCACGAGGCTCGGTCTATCCCATACTCTCTTGATGAGCTTACAAATGTTTTCAACCATCGTGACGGCGCACCAAGATCAAACCGTTCACGATCCCCAATTGGAGCGCGACTCGCGCCTCTGGCAGCTCTGTGGCGAGCAACGATCGTCGTTCCGAGTAAACAGCTGTCACCACCAGGCGATCAATGGGCTGGCCCCGGAATTCGTTGTTTCCACACCCGCCAACGATGGTTTCCTCAAGGGCTAGATTGAAAGAGAGCCTGCATTGCCTACGCCGCCTACCATGCGTTGTAGCCTCAGACGCAAAGCCACCGCGCGTGAGCTAGCGTAATCCGATATGCCTGAAGTAACTCATCGCGAAATGCTTGGCGAAAGGACGATCAATATGACGTTGGCCCGTGCCCACATAAGCAGCTATCGATGCGCTATCCAACGGTTCTTCGATAGTAGCCTCCCATCTCCTCCAGAATGTTGAACAAGGCTCTCTGTTCACACCAAACTGAGCCGCGCTGAGGCGCGCCAGCTGCGCTACGCAAGTTACCAATCGCTGACGCGGTGATCGAAATCTGCATCTATCCGGTCGAAGATTAGTCGCATTGCATAGCCCCAGGCACGCGCACACTGGTTTAAACTGGGATTTGTTGAACATCGCAACTCCGAAATTGGTCGAGAACGCTCCGTGCTCGCCGCTGACAATCAAAAGGTTGCAACGGAACCTTCAAATAATTTTACGGAACCTTTGCAACCAAAGATCGCTGACAATGGTAGTTTCACCGCAATGTGTGAGGTCAGGCGCGGATAAAAGCTGATGCCTGTTCACGCTCAGATCTTCACACTGCGCGCAACCGAGGGTTAATGGCAATGGAAAGAAGAGCGCTCGTCCTGCTTGAAGGCCATAGGAGTATTGGTCTGTTGTACGTGAAAGCGGCCCAGCGGCTCGGTGTTCATCCGATCACTCTGTCAGCTGATCCAACTCAGTACGACTATCTTGCGGCCGAAGGGATTGAGGCAATCCATGTCGATACAGACAGTCTCGATGCTCTGATCCGCGAATGCTCCCGGCTGCGTGCGACCTATAACATTGTTGGCATTACTGGCTTTTCGGGTCCCGATGAGTCGGTCTATGCGACTGTCGGCAGCCTATGTCGGTACTTCGATCTACCGGGACCGAACCCCGCATCGATTGCAAAATGCTGCGACAAATTCGTTCAACGTCAACTCCTAGCGGAGGCCGGCGTTGCAATACCTGCCTATCGGTTGGCGGCGAATGCGGGGGACGTAGAAAGCTCCGCCAGGGAGATCGGCCTGCCGGTGGTCCTTAAGCCAGCCGTCGGTAGCGGTAGCAGCGGCGTCCGATTGTGCCGCACCGCCGGTGAGTTGGCCGAACATACCACCTATTTGTTGGGTGGGAAGCACATATGGCGGTCTTCGCCGAGGATACTGGTCGAAGAATTCGCACAAGGCCCGTTCTATGCTGCTGACATAATGGGAGATGAAGTGATTGGGATTGAAGCCGGCCACTTCGGCCCCCCACCGCATTTCGTCTTCCATCATTTGACCTGCCCGCCCCCGATAACTGATGACGAGTATAAGCGTATTGCCGATGTGTCGCTGAGCTGTTTGCGAGCTCTCGGCCTTGGCTGGGGGCCAACGACTGTTGAACTCCGGTGTACGAAGCGTGGCCCAGTAGTCATTGAAGTCAATCCGCGTCTTGCAGGTGGGACCAGCCCTCGGCTGGTCCAGGCCGCCTGCGGTGTCGATCTCATTACCGAGCACATAAAGCTTGTCATCGGCGACGAATGGGACTTGCGCAGAAGGCATTCGCAAATTGCGGTCGCGCAGTGCCTAAATGCTGATTGCGATGGCATCCTCGATTGGATCGATGGCGACGGTCGGGCGGCTGCTATACCAGGTGTCGCCGAGGTGAAATTGTACATGAGACCCAAGACGCCAATCGTCAGGAAAGGTGATTACCGAGATCGCATCGGACATGTCATCGCCGTTTCACCCAGCAGTGCCCAGACCGCGGAGATACTTCAGCGTGCCGTCGAATTAATAAGCTGGTCGATCACACCTTTTCCGACCCCAGGCGAACAGGAACAATCTGCGGCCTCTCACTCCCCCGCATCGGCGCACGCGGCGCCCGGTAAGGGATGACGTCGGCGAACATTGGTGCAATCGAGAGCAAGAGAGAGACGCATGTCTATGATGATACCTTTGCCGCCCGTGAAAAATTCTCTGCGAGCACGGCGGCCAGGATTTGCCGCAGCAAAATCCTCGGCAAGTCGAGCAGGTGGCGGAAGTTGTAGTCGGCAACTGACAGCACAGCGTTGATGGCGTCGTCAGTTCTATGGGCAAGATAATTGCGACGGACGAGGACTGCAAGTTCGGTTCATTGGGACGGACCACCGTCGATACGACGGTGCAGCCGAAGGCGATCGCCACCCCACCGACAGTCAACTCGACCCCAAGGCAATCCAGATCCTGGTGCGTCACGCCAAGCGGTCCGGCATCGTCCCCAGGCAGAGCCATATCCTGCTGGCCAAGGCAGCGGCAGTGAGGGCGGGTCGCTGTGCGCATGTCCGGCAGTTCCGCCGGATACGTCGCGAGCTCAAGCGCCTTTCCGCATCTCGAAGGGCAAAGCCCGCAACCCTCACGAATTCGGCTGCTAGTCGGGATCACGGCAACCAACGCGAGGGCCTCTTGCTAGCGGCCAAGGGCGTTCGAGGGTAATCCGTATGATGGCTACACACTCGCAGCAAGGGTCCGATCAGGCGGTGGAGATCGGCGGCGCCGATCTGCACCGCATGTACGTCGACAAGGGCTATCGCGGCCACGACTATGCCGGCGCGGGATCGGTGATGATCGCCGACCGCAAGCGCGGCTTGACGGCCACCATGCGTCGGGAACTGAAACGACTATCGGCCATCGAGACCACCATCGGTCGCATGAAGACCGGCGGCCGACTGGACCGCAATTTCGTTATCGGCCATGCTGGCGATGCCATCAATGCGCTGCTAGTTGCCGCAGGCAAAATCTATGCCTGATCCTCACGGTTCTCGCTCTTTGGCTCGCCTGGTGCCTGCAAGCACTCTAGTCGAAAAACGGCGAGATCCGATGCTTCCAACCGGTCTTCACGAGTTCGGAATATCAACGCGTAGCCGCTATTCAGAGCC
>NZ_JAMYUA010000072.1:0-19164 GCF_040322715.1 Mesorhizobium sp. M0106
CAAACCCTTCCGCTGGAAAGCCGACCCCGACAAAATCATCGCAGCCGCAAGCCGAGGGCACCAGACGTTGGATTCAATCCACTAGCTCCAGTCGCATGTCGTGGTCCACCGTGTTTGCGTCGCCGGAACTGTGGATGCTTGGATGAGCCTAAGCCCTGATTTCGATCAGCGTTCAGCACGGACAAACTGCCGCAAGGATTTTTCTACCGTCGATTGCTATCCTACCCGCACTGGACAAGTAGAGCGATCGAATGACATTACGGCAGGACATTCACAGTTCCGGCATTCCCGTTCTTTGCCTGTCTTGCGAGGCACGGCACCGCGGTGTCTGTGGTGCGCTCGAACCAGACCATTTGGCTCAGCTCGCCAAGACGTCGTCGCGGCACAATATCGAGCCGGGGGTCGAACTGATCGGCGACGCCGAGGCGGTCGACTGTTATTCAAACGTGCTTTCAGGCGTGGTGAAGCTGACGAAGAGCCTTTCGGACGGCCGCCAGCAGATCGTCGGTCTCCAGTTCGCGCCGGATTTTCTGGGACGGCCCTTCAAGATGAAAAGCGCGATCAATGCGGAAGCGGCAACAGCTGTCTCGCTATGCTCGTTTCCGAGAGCGGCCATCGAACGGTTGATGAAGGAATCACCGGAATTTGTGCATCGCCTGTTCAAGCAGGCGCTGAACGAACTCGACGAGGCACGCGAATGGATGGTGACTCTGGGGCGCAAGACCGCACCGGAGAAGGTGGCGAGCTTTCTCCTCATGATCGCCCGGAACATCGATTCCAGTGTTGACCCGGCGGCTAGGTCGGCGTGCTTCGAGCTGCCGATGACGCGTGCCGACATCTCTGATTTCCTTGGAATTACAAACGAGACCGTGAGCCGTCAGCTGACCAGCCTGAGAATGGACGGCGTGATTCGGATCGAGAACAACCGCCGTGTCACCGTGGACAGCATGAGCCGGCTGGAACGGCGCTGCGGCGGCCGAGGCGCAACCGCCCTTTGAATGACATCGAAGCTGCATGGCCTACGTCACTTATTTCGTTCGGGGCAGGGCATGCTCGCGTTGGGCTTAGAAGAAGCCGCATAGCGACAGCCCGCTCTCCATCCGATCGCCTGAGCCAGGTGTGTTTCGGCCAACTCGTCGGCGAAGCATCCATCCTCGAGGTGCTCGACGTGCAACCGGCTGTTCCAGGCAGGATTGCACTCGGCCGAAGTCAATACGCCTCATACGCAGGGGAAAATCGCCGTCTCCCCGAACCATGAATGTCACGAAGGCAGCGCAACGCTGGCGCTGGATGTCCCAAGGCATTGAAACGATCGACGTTCGGCAAGGCATCGGCCTACTTTCCAGCGTCACAGAAGGCGCGCTTCCCCACACGCCCGCGATCGCCTCCATACCCGGCCCGACCGGGGACGCGGGGCCTGTCCGTAAGCGTGGCGGCCGGTGCCGCGCTTCCACATTCGATCGCCACAGTCTGATCGCACCGAACTCGATGCTGCTCGAAGCAAAATCGTGCGGCTCTGACATGGATCAGGGCGAGCAGGCCACGGCTGCGCAATAAGGCACTGCGGTTGGCGCCCGCCGGAATTGGAAATCGGGGCTTGCGATGAAATTCGGCACAGAGATCGTCCTTCTAAGCCTGTTTGCGTTTGCGGCCCTGGTGGCTGCCGGCTTCGGCGTAGATGAACCTTTTCGCCGGCATATGTGGGTTTTGTTCTTCGCCGTGGCTGGCTTCACTGCGATTCTGTTGCGCAACACGGAGTTCAAGCCGGCAGTTCCGATCGACCCCGCCGCTTACATGGATGGGCCGATCCGCTACGGTGCCATCGCCACCGTATTCTGGGGCGTCGTCGGCATGCTGGTCGGCGTGGTCATCGCCCTGCAGCTCGCCTACCCGGATCTTAACATCGAGCCATGGTTCAATTTCGGCCGACTGCGGCCTTTGCATACTTCCGGCGTGGTTTTTGCCTTCGGCGGCAATGCACTCATCTGCACGTCACTTTATGTCGTGCAGCGGACCTGTCGTGCCAGGCTGTTCGGCGGCGATCTCGCCTGGTTCGTGTTTTGGGGCTATCAGCTGTTCATCGTCATGGCGGCAACCGGCTACCTGCTCGGTATCACCGAGAGCCGCGAATACGCCGAGCCCGAATGGTATGTGGACCTGTGGCTGACCATTGTCTGGGTCGCCTATCTCATCCTGTTCCTCGGCACGATCCTAAAGCGCGAGGAACCGCACATCTATGTCGCCAACTGGTTCTACCTTGCCTTCATCGTGACCATCGCAATGCTGCATGTGATCAACAACCTGTCGATGCCGGTCTCCTTCCTGGGCTCCAAGAGCTATTCAGCCTTCTCCGGCGTACAGGACGCCCTGACGCAATGGTGGTACGGCCACAATGCCGTCGGCTTTTTCCTCACCGCCGGCTTCCTCGGGATGATGTATTATTTCGTGCCCAAGCAAGCCAACCGACCGGTCTATTCCTACCGGCTGTCGATCATCCACTTCTGGGCTTTGATCTTTCTCTACATCTGGGCCGGTCCGCACCACCTCCACTACACCGCCCTGCCGGACTGGGCCCAGACGCTCGGCATGGTGTTCTCAATCATGCTCTGGATGCCCTCGTGGGGCGGCATGATAAACGGCCTGATGACGCTCTCGGGCGCCTGGGACAAGCTGCGCACCGACCCGATCATCCGTATGATGGTGATGGCCATCGCCTTCTACGGGATGTCGACCTTCGAAGGCCCGATGATGTCAATCAAGGCCGTCAACTCGCTCTCGCACTACACCGACTGGACCATCGGTCACGTCCATTCGGGCGCGCTCGGATGGGTTGGCATGATCTCGTTCGGCGCGATTTATTTCATGGTCCCGAAGTTATGGAATCGCGACCGGCTTTATTCGCTGCGGCTCGTCAACTGGCACTTCTGGCTGGCGACGCTTGGGATCGTCGTTTACGCCGCGGTGATGTGGGTCTCCGGCGTCATGCAGGGCCTGATGTGGCGCGAATACAACGAGCAGGGCTTCCTGGTCTACTCCTTCGCCGAAACCGTCGCCGCCATGCATCCCTACTACATCATGCGTGCCATCGGCGGCGCGATGTATCTGTCGGGCGCCCTCATCATGGCCTGGAACATCGCCATGACCATCCTCGGCTACCAGCGCGAGGAGGATCCGATGCCGCGCTCCATCCCCGCCCTCAAGCCTGTGCGATCAGGAGCCAGAAAATGGGCCTGATGGACAGACACGCGGTCATCGAGAAGAACGCCACACTTCTTCTCCTCGGGTCCCTGCTGGTCGTAACAATCGGCGGTATCGTCGAGATCGCGCCGCTCTTCTATCTCGACAACACCATCGAGAAGGTGGAAGGCATGCGGCCCTATTCGCCGCTCGAGCTCGCCGGGCGCAACGTCTATGTGCGTGAGGGCTGTTACCTCTGCCACAGCCAGATGATAAGGCCGTTCCGCGACGAGGTCGAGCGCTACGGCCACTATAGCCTGGCGGCCGAGTCGATGTACGACCACCCGTTCCAGTGGGGCTCGAAGCGCACCGGGCCGGATCTCGCCCGGGTCGGCGACCGCTACTCGAACGGATGGCACGTCCAGCATCTCACCGAGCCGCGTTCGGTGGTGCCGGAATCGATCATGCCGAGCTACGCGTTCCTGAAGGACATGCCGATCGAGGTGAAGGATTTCTCGACGCATCTGATCGCCAACAGCCGTATCGGTGTGCCCTATTCAGACGACATGATCGCTCATGCCAATGCCGATCTCATGGCGCAGGCCGATGCGAATGCCGACACATCGGGCCTGGAGAGACGCTATCCGAAAGCCAAGGTTGGGGACTTCGACGGCGATCCGCAGCAGGTCACCGAAATGGATGCGCTGGTCGCCTATTTGCAGATGCTCGGCACGCTGGTCGATTTCAGGACCTATGACGAAGCCGCCGGTTACCGCTGAGGAGAATGGCGATGACCTACAATTTCATGCGGGAGTTTGCCGACAGCTGGGGCCTGCTTGCCATGGCGCTTTTCTTCCTCGGATGCGTGGCCTTTGCACTTCGTCCCGGCAGCCGCAGGCAAGCCGAGAGAGCCGCTCACATTCCTCTCAAGGACGACTGATCATGGGCAGCGAGCATATCGACGAGGTTTCGGGTATCTCGACGACCGGCCATGAGTGGGACGGCATCAAGGAACTCAACAACCCGCTTCCCCGCTGGTGGGTCATCACCTTCTACATCACCATTGCCTGGGCGATCGGCTACACCGTCGTCTATCCGGCATGGCCGATGCTGACTTCCGCGACCAGGGGTGTGCTGGGGTATTCGAGCCGCAGAGACGTCAAGAATGAACTGGCCGCGGCCGAAGTGGCCAAGGGTAAATTTGTCGCTGCCATTCAGGCGAAGACCGTCTCCGAGATTACTGCCGACGATACGCTACGCGAATTCGCCGTCGCCGCAGGTGGCGCCGCGTTCAAGGTCAATTGCGTGCAGTGCCATGGCTCGGGCGCTCAAGGCTCCAAGGGTTTTCCCAACCTAAACGACGACGATTGGCTGTGGGGCGGCAACGCCGAACATATCCAGCAAACGATTGCGCACGGCATCCGCTTCGCATCAGACCCGGATACGCGCCTGTCGGAAATGCCTGCTTTTGGTGACATCATCACGACGGATCAGATCAAGCAGGTCGGCGCCTATGTCGCAAGCCTCTCCGATCCTGTTCAGGACACAAGCCAGATCGAACTCGGCGCCAATGTTTTCGCCGAGAATTGTGCGGCCTGTCATGGCGAGAATGCAAAGGGCAACAGGGAGCTCGGCGCACCCGACCTGACCGACGCGATCTGGCTTTACGGGTCTGGCGAAACAGCCATCGCCGCGCAGGTCCGCGCGCCGAAGCACGGCGTCATGCCGGCCTGGATCGGGCGTCTCGGCGAGATCAAGGCCAAGGAACTCGCGGTCTATATCCATTCGCTTGGTGGCGGAGAATAGGTACGCAGCCTATTCTCGTCCTCCCCCCCACCGCCAAGCGACGAGGCCCGGCGCGAGCCGGGCCTCGGCATCATCCAGAAACCGATGGGTTGGGCTTCCGGCAAAATCGTCGCTGGTGACTGGAGCTTCTCGTGCTCGATAACACGCAAATAGAACGGCTCGAAGCCGATGCGGTCAACTCCGCCAAGACCCGTCAGCCGCTCTATGCCGCACGCAAGAAGATCTTCCCGAACCGGGCCTCTGGCAGTTTCCGCCGCTTCAAGTGGTCGGTGATGGCAATCACGCTGGGGATCTACTACCTGACGCCCTGGCTGCGGTGGGATCGCGGGCCATTTGCCCCGGACCAGGCCGTGCTGGTCGATCTTGCCAACCGCCGCTTCTACTTCTTCTTCATCGAGATATGGCCGCAGGAATTCTACTACGTCGCCGGCCTGCTGGTCATGGCCGGTATCGGCCTTTTCCTGATCACATCCACCGTCGGCCGGGCCTGGTGCGGCTATACGTGCCCGCAGACCGTGTGGGTCGATCTGTTTCTGGTCGTCGAGCGAGCCATCGAGGGCGACCGCAACGCGCGCGTCAAGCTCGATGCCGGTCCCTGGACTGCGCGCAAACTCGTGGTGCGAACATCGAAACACGCCATTTGGCTGGTCATAGGGGTGCTGACCGGCGGCGCCTGGATCTTCTATTTCGCCGATGCGCCGACGCTGCTTGGGGAACTCTTCACCGGCACCGCCGCCCCCGTTGCCTACATCACCGTGCCCGTGCTGACGGCGACGACCTATACGTTCGGCGGGCTGATGCGCGAGCAGGTCTGCACCTATATGTGCCCGTGGCCGCGCATCCAGGCGGCCATGCTCGACGAAAGGTCGCTCACCGTCACCTATAATGACTGGCGCGGCGAACCGCGCTCGCGCCACGCCAAGAGGGTCCTTGCCGCCGGGCAGCCCGTCGGTGACTGCGTCGACTGCAATGCATGTGTCGCGGTGTGCCCGATGGGGATCGACATTCGTGATGGCCAGCAGCTTGAATGCATCACCTGCGCGCTCTGCATCGATACCTGTGATGGTATCATGGACAAGCTCGGCAGGGAGCGCGGACTGATTTCCTATGCGACGCTGGCCGACTACAACGCCAACATGATGCTGGCGACCCCGGGCGGCTCCGGTTCAGTCAACCCGTCAGTGGTCAGGAGCGCTGACGGCCTGTTCTCCGACAAGGTGGCCCGTTTCCATATCCGCAAGATCTTTCGCCCGCGCACCTTCATCTACATGAGCGCCTGGTCGGCGGTCGGTCTCGCGCTGCTCTATTCGCTGCTGACCCGCGAACGGCTCGAATTGAATGTCCTGCATGATCGCAACCCGCAGTCCGTGACGCTGTCGGACGGTTCGATCCGCAACGGCTACACCGTCAAGTTGCTCAACATGATCCCCGAACCAAGAACGATCATCGTCACGATGCAGGGCCTGCATGGAGCCGAAATGAGCGTTGTCGGCATCAACCTGCCGGCGGATCGCTCCTTTGCCATCCCGGTCGAACCCGACCGGCTGAAGATGCTCAAGGTTTTCGTGCGTCAGCCGGCAGATCAGGTTCGGGGTGCAGCGCAAAGCTTCAAGTTCCGGGTCGAAAATAAGGCAACGTTCGAGTCGGACGAATACACGGCCACTTTCAACGCACCGGAGATCGCCAGATGACCGACACCTCGCGACAATCCCGCGAATTCACCGGCAGGCATATGCTGTTCACCATCCTTGGCTTCTTCGGCGTGGTCATAGCGGTCAATCTGACGATGGCGACGCTCGCCAACACGAGCTGGACCGGCCTTGTCGTCGAAAACACCTATGTGGCGAGCCAGCAATTCAACAAAAAGGCCCAGCAAGGGCGAGCTCAGGCAGCCCTCGGCTGGACTGGCAAACTCACCATCGCAGGCGGTGAGGTCCGCTACAGCCTCACCGATGCTGGCGGCAAGACGGTTGCCGTGCATGGCGTCAAGGTGCTGTTTCGTCATCCCGCCTACGAGGCCGAGGACAAATCCGTCACTCTTGCCGCTGCCTCCGGTCAGATATTCGCCGCGCACCACATCCCCAAGGATGGCGTCTGGATCGTCGAAATCGACGCCGATGCGAGCCTTGCGGAACCCTATCGCGACGTTCGCCGGATCATGATTTCCCACGGGGCGCTGCAATGAGCTGCTGCGCGCCAGGCGCCGAAATGGCATTGGACCTGGAAAAGGTCACACTGGTCCTGCCTTCTGGCCAGGAAATCAGACTGGCGAGCCGCTCGATCGGCGAAAATCTTCGCCAGACCGACCTCTCGGTGCCGGCCGTGCATTGTGCCGCCTGCATCCAGACGATCGAGACGGCGATCGGTAAGCTGGATCGCGTCGAAGGCGCTCGTGTCAATCTTTCAACGAAACGTGTTTCGGTCCGGTGGCGCGGCGACGAGGTTCCGCCATTCGTCGCCACACTTGGACGGCTGGGCTATGGCGCGCACCTGTTCGATCCCGAGGCTGACGGGAAGGACAGGACGCTCTCGGAACTGATCCGCGCCGTCGCGGTCGCCGGCTTTGCGGCGGGCAACATCATGCTGCTATCAGTCTCCGTCTGGTCCGGCGCGCAAGGCGCGACCCGCGACCTGTTCCATTGGGTCTCGGCCTTGATTGCCATTCCTGCGCTCGCTTTCGCCGGCGGCATCTATTTTCGCTCGGCCTGGAATGCGCTGCGCCACAGCCGCATGAACATGGACGTGCCGATCGCGGTCGGGGTATCGCTCGCTTACGCCATGAGCCTCTACGAGACGATCAACCATGGCGACCATGCTTATTTCGACGCGTCGGTGTCGCTGCTGTTCTTTCTGCTGATCGGCCGCACGCTGGATCACGTGATGCGGGAACGGGCACGGACGGCCGTAAACGGACTGGCTCGGCTGGCGGCGCGCGGCGCCATGGTGCTGCGCGAGGATGGTTCGCGCGACTACTTGCCGGTTGGCGAGATCGAACCAGGAATGGAGCTCTTGATTGCGGCTGGCGAGAGGGTGCCCATCGACGGCAGGATCATTGGCGGGGCATCGGATCTCGACTGTTCCCTGGTTTCCGGGGAAAGCACGCCCAGAACGGTGGGCCCGGGGGCGCAGGTCCAGGCCGGTACACTCAATCTCACCGGTCCGCTGACCATCGAGGCGACGGCCGCCGCGAAGGATTCATTCCTGGCCGAAATCGTTCGGCTGATGGAAGCGGCAGAGGGCGGCCGCGCCCGCCATCGCAGGATCGCCGATCGCGTCTCCGCGCTCTATGCCCCCGTGGTCCACCTCACCGCCTTTGTGACGTTCCTCGGCTGGATGGCGGCGACCGGCGACTGGCACCGGGCAATAACAATCGCAATCGCCGTTTTGATCATTACATGCCCGTGTGCGCTCGGTCTCGCCGTGCCGATCGTGCAGGTGGTCGCTGCGCGGCGGCTGTTTGAAAGCGGCGTCATGGTCAGGGACGGCTCCGCCATTGAGCGCCTGGCCGGGATCGACACGGCATTGTTCGACAAAACCGGCACGCTTACGCTCGGACTGCCCAGGCTGATCAATGCGCCGTCCATCGATCCGACGATGCTCGCCATGGCGGCCGCGATGGCAGCGCATTCCCGCCATCCCTTTTCGAAGGCAATCGCTGGCAATGCAGCCTTTGCCGGCCAGCCGAAACTCGCGTCCGTCAGCGAGCATCCGGGCTTCGGCATCGAAGCCATCGGCGAGGGCAGTACCTGGCGGCTGGGTCGCCGCGGATGGCGTGAGTGGAAAGCTCGGATCGGCGGCGAAGGCAAACAAGGCTATGGCGGAACCGTTCTGACGAAGGACGGGGTCATTGTCGCGACTTTCGATTTCGAGGATGAGCTGCGTGCCGATGCCAAGGCGGCCATCGAGCAACTGAACGGCGCCGGCGTGTCGGTGGAGATGCTGTCGGGCGACACAGAGGCTGCCTGCGGCGAAGTCGCGGAAGCACTGGGCGTCGAGCGCTTCGTTCCCTCGTTGCTTCCCTCCGGGAAGGTCGAACACATCGAAGCATTGACGCGAACTGGCCACAAGGTGCTGATGGTCGGCGATGGGCTCAACGACACGCCTGCATTGGGCGCCGCACACGTTTCGATCGCTCCGGCCACGGCGGCGGATATCGGTCGCAACGCCGCGGATTTCGTGTTCCTGCGTAAAAGTCTTCTGGCGGTCCCACTTGCTTTAGACATTTCGCGGAAGGCCGGACGGCTGATCCGGCAGAACATCGCCATCGCGATCGTTTACAATGGCATCGCCGTGCCGGTCGCCATTCTGGGGCACGTTACGCCACTGATCGCGGCGGTCGCGATGTCCGCCTCGTCCCTCCTGGTCATCGGCAATGCGCTACGTCTGCAAGGTTTCGTGTCAAATGCATCGGTGCAAGATGCCCGACATGACAGGCGCTCGGACATTGGCGCACTGGCACAATCCTCATGACGACGCTCGCCTACCTCATACCTGTGGCCCTGTTCCTCGGAGCGCTTGGGCTGGCGGGGTTCCTGTGGGCCTTGAGGAGCGGCCAATATGAAGATCTCGATGGCGCCGCCGAGCGGATCCTGATCGACCGCGACGAGCAACGCAGTTGACCCAGCCTGCCCTGCGAGGACTCGCTCGAATATTTTCCGCGGTTGCTTCGCGTCATGCCGATTTCGGCGCGCGACGGGTGCGAACGGATCAGCCAGAATACGTTGCCGAACTTTCGGCCAGGAAAGGGCCGCACCGAACGGGAAGCCGGCCATTCCATGATGACCTGACCAGACCATGGCGTGGCGGTCGACCAGTCGACCGTGAACCCGCCGTTGCCGCGTTTATCGAGCCTGGTTGATCCACATCAGGGTTATCTCTTCATAGGCATGGTTTCATTGAGCATTTTTGAACGGAGAACGGATGTCTAACGGACGGTTAGGTCGCGTGGAGACGCTTGGGGAGATGAGCCGCAAACCGTGGATCGATTGCGATGCGTTCCAGTGCCCTTCGTCGCAGATAGCCGACGCAATGGCGGCACGCTGATGGCCGGCTCTGTCGATAGATTCGACGTTATTGTGGTCGGAGCCGGGCCGGTCGGACTTTCCTTCGCCGCGTCGCTTGCCCAGAGCCGACTCAAGGTGGCAGTGGTTGAACGGCAGTCGCTCGAAAGCCTGGCGAATCCGGCTTTCGACGGTCGCGAGATCGCGCTGACCCACGCATCGGTTGGAATCCTTCGCGAGCTCGGCGCCTGGGATGCCATCCCCGCTTCGGACAAATCACCGCTACAAGGCGCGCGCGTGCTCAACGGATCGAGCCCTTTCGCCCTGAGCTTCGATTCTCCCAGCGGATCTGGGGAACCACTCGGAATTCTGGTCCCAAATTGTCGGATCCGCGACGCCCTGTTCAAGCTTGTCCACTTCCAGGATCATGCCCAGCTGCTGTGCGGCCGCTCGGTCGTCAATGCAACAACCAGCCACAAAGAAGCAGTCATAACGCTCTCTGATGGCAGGCAATTGGCCGCTCGGCTGCTCGTTGCAGCGGATTCGCGTTTGTCCGCGACGCGCGACCTGCTCGGCATTGGCGCCGACATCAATCGGCTTGGCAACTCCATGCTGATTTGCCGGGTGAGGCACGAGCGCGCCCATCACCAGATCGCGGTCGAATGGTTCGATCACCATCAGACGATAGCGATGTTGCCGCTCATGGAAGGCGTGTCGTCGCTGCTTCTCACTTTGCGCTCAAGCGAGGCCGACAGACTGCTTGCTCTCGACGACGATTTGTTCCTCATGGAATCGACGAGCCGGTGTCGAGGACGCTTCGGAGAGATGACCTTGGCAAGCACCCGCCATGCCTATCCGCTGGTCACGACCTGGGCGCACAAGTTCTGGGCTCCGAGTGCGGCACTGATCGGCGATGCTGCCCTCGGCATGCACCCGGTGACCGCGCATGGCTTCAACATCGGCCTCAGTGGCCAGAAGCAACTCGCCGATAGAATCCTGGCGGCATGTCGCGAGCGCCGCGACATTGCTGATCCCGACATACTCGGCAGATACGAAAGCCGGCTGCGTCTGTCGGCGGCACCGCTCTATCATGCTACGAATGCACTTGTCGCTCTCTACTCAGGCGAGCACCCGGCGGCACGGCTTGCAAGACATGCAGGGCTTCGCTTTGCCCAATATCTTCCCTTTATCCGCCTTGGTATTTCGGCCATGCTCAGGCGGTGAATCGCAGGCAGCGCTGCCGCTCTGGAACGCTATCTCGGCCCGGCTTCCTTTTGTCTCGCCGGGCGCGTTGATGCCGTTGGCAGGGCTGCTTCCATGGTGACGTTGCCGATCCTGGGATGATTCGGATCAAGGCACGCGTGCGGGCAAGAGCTCGATGGTCAGACGGCAAGGCCAAGAGGCAGACGTGCGCCCCGAAGACATGGTGAGCACACTGGTTATCCCCGCTGGATAGTTAACCCGTCCTTCAGTGGGCCTGCGTAGGCTTGTCCTCGCGAACAACGATGGGAGCAAGCTGGTCCGTCCATGGCCCCGAAGAATGAAGACACGCTGGAGGCCAAAATCCGTCAGGATCAGCTTGCTGACCTGAGGGCCGGCCTCTTCGTGTCGATGCCGATAAGCGCTATCCTGTCAGGCCTGATTTGGGCGGTGCACGCCCTTTCTGGCAGCGGCTTTGCAGCTGCAATCTGGTTCCTGGTCGTCAATGCGATAAATGCCGCCCGCCTTGCACTCGCGCGTTATCAGCTAAAGGAAACGGGGCGCCATGACGGATTAGTGGGGGTTTTGCCGCGGCTTCGCTGGTTTGGCATCCTTGCTCTTCTGGCAGGGTTTGCCTGGTCCTTCCTGGCCGTCCTGACTGTTGGATACACGACACCTCAAGCACCTCTGCATCTGGTCATTCTGGCGGGCATTTCAGCTGGTGCGGTTACATACGGCAGTTCGTATGCCGCGGCGGCGACCAACTTCATCACACCTCCGCTCCTCATCACGGTGGCTTGCCTTTTGGCGAAAGGCAATTTTGAAGACTACATTCTGGCTTTTACCGTTCTGCTCTTCATGGGCGGCTTGGTTCGAGCTTCGTTTGTTGGGCAAGCACGGTTCCGCGAAGCGAGCCGCCTGAGGCATGAGGCCGAGCGGCTTGCGGCGGAGATGAAGGCCAGTTCCAGGCAGGACCACCTGACGGCCCTTCTCAACAGGCGTGGCCTCGAAGACGCAATCGGACGTTTCGAGACCGCGGATGGCCCCTTCGTGGCAATGCTGGTTGATCTGGACGGGTTCAAATCCGTCAACGATACCTACGGTCACAGGACCGGTGATGAACTGCTTGTCAGGATCGCCCGCCGCATAGAGGAGGAAGCACCGGAAGGCTCAACGCTTGCTCGTATCGGCGGCGACGAATTCGTGATGTTTTTTCCCTCAACGAGGGTTTCGCTTTCTGCCAGTGATCTCGCCTCCAATATCATAGCCAAAATTGCCCGACCCTATATCGAGGTCGCGTCCGTCCGTGTCGGGGCATCGATAGGAATATACCTGGCGGAAAGCCCGGGCCTGACCGAAATGTTGTTGCGGGCGGACATCGCCCTTTATACGGCCAAGCGTCGTGGCAGGAACGAATTTTGCCTGTTCGATGCCGAACTCGACAGGGAACTGCAACGCCGCCAGTCCGTCGAACGGGACCTTCATTCGGCGATAAAGACGAGAAGCTTGCAACCTTGGTTCCAGCCGATCGTGAAACTCGACACCGAGGCCGTGGTCGGTTTTGAAGCCTTGCTGAGGTGGTCCCATCCGACTCATGGTGCCATCTCTCCACCCGAAATCATCACAGCTGCACGCGAAACCGGTATGCTTCAGCTGCTGACGCAAACCGTATTCGCCGACTGTTGTGCTTTTATCGACGGCTTGGTGAAAGCTGACTGTCGTGATCTCCGTGTGGCGATGAATGTTTCACCGCGCGAACTGGAAGCCGGCGATATCGACGACATGGTTCTGGATGGTCTGGCGGCAAGAGGTCTGCCTGCAACAATGTTCGAGATCGAGATTACCGAAGAATCCCCGGTGGACCCGGACAGAGTGGATGAAAAGCTCGGACGGCTTTCACATGCCGGCATTTCCATCGCGCTCGATGACTTCGGCACCGGCTTTTCCACGTTGGCATCGCTCAAGGACAGTCGGATACGCAAGGTGAAAATAGACCAGGGCTTCATTCGCGGCTTGGCCAAATCCCGAGACGACCGACTCCTTGTCAAATCGGTCATCGATCTCGGTAACATGCTCGGGATCGAGGTCATGGCCGAGGGCGTCGAAACAGAGGCGGATCGGCAAACCCTGCACAAGCTTGGCTGCCGAACCGCTCAAGGCTTCCTGTTCTCCAAGGCTGTGCCTCTGAGCCAAGCACTGGAAATGGCAGTCAAACAGCACGCGAACCAGTTGTGACCGCTCCAGCCGCGCTGTCTCTCGCGGCCGTGCGCTCATGAATAGCGGGTATCTGAACTTCCTTGTTTGAAGAGCATGACAGTCCGTGCTGTGCGTCAGCCGGCGAACAGTTCCTTGTAGCCAGTCGTCACCATCCAGTTCGCCCGGTCGATATGGCTGCGAAGAGCCTTGCGGGCGCGGACCGGTTCAAGGGCCGGGTCGATGCCGAGAATGAGATCAGCCATCTCCTCTTCGCTGGCATTGTCGGCGCAGGCATCCAGGATCCGCAGGTAGATCGTGAAATGCTGCCTATCGTAGGCCGTCAGGTTCTCCGACCAGGGGACTTCGTCGCACAGAGTTGAGTTTCGAGTCTCATCTGTTCCCATTGATCGATTCATGCCTGTTGCGAGCCTCGGCTGTTGAGCGCTGGATGCAACGCAGCATATCCCAAAATGGGATAATCCGAAACCGGGATTAGTCGCTGATCCGGTCTTTACCCGACCGGTTCGCCTACATGCCCAAATCTCTTCGCTCGCCCCGCCACCAGCGGTTTCTGGCCCAGCTGGTTTCCCTGCGCAAGGCCAAAGGCCTGACTCAGGCGCAGGTGGCCGAGAAGCTTGATCGTCCCCAATCCTTCGTGGCCAAGTACGAGGGTGGAGAGCGGCGTCTCGATGTCATCGAGTTTCTCGACTTAACTGCGGCGCTTGACGCTGATCCGTGCGAGATTCTGTCCAGCCTGCGGGCTAACGGGCGCCTGCGCGTCTAACGGCTCGCGCCGGTGCCGTGAACCGAGCGTGCTTTTCTTCGGCAAGCTGCCATTCCGCTGCGGGTGGGTCTTTACCAACCCATGCCGATATAGGATGATAATCCTAGGTGGGGCGATTCCTCAACGGAGATCGCAATGGCTAGGACCAAACTTTCCAAGCAGCTTTCACAGGCTGAAATCGAGCGCTTTCTCGCGGAGGCGGAACGGCTGCACCAGAGCATCGTCCAGCCGCTTCTATCACCTACCAGCAACCATTACCGGGCTCTCCAACGCACCCATGAAGCGCTGTTGAAGACGGTGAAGGATATCACGGGTAAGGATGCGCCGTTCATTCAATGGTTCGGAACAGGACCGGTGAATTAGACCCGACTTGTAGACACCACGCTGCAAACGTCCCATTCTCTCTACGGAGGGAAGGGGCGTGGGCAACCATCGCTTTCAAGACAATCGGTACAACCGTCGCAGGTATGGCGAGCGCCATCGTTCGAAGGACGTTCCGTTGTGGGCAAAGATCGTTGCTGGTGGAACAATCCTGGCTGGCTTTCTTGCCTTCGAAATCGGCCCTGCCGCTCTCGGCTGCAACATCAAAGCCAATATCAGCTACAACACGGGCGAGCGCATCTATCATGTTCCCGGACAGGAATATTACTGGGAGACGCGCATCAACCTGTTGAAAGGCGAGCGCTGGTTTTGTTCGGAGGAAGCCGCGCGCAAGGCTGGGTGGCGGAAGTCTCGGGTCTGAGCGTCCGTGGTAAATGCTTGCGAAAATGCTGCATCGCACATGTTTTCGGTGCAGCATTCATTTGAAGTATTTATCGCGATCCGTTCGAAAAATCTGTCCAGCCTGCCGTCCTGGCGGGCGCCCGCGCGCCTGACGACGCGCACCAGGTGCTCGTGAACCGAGCCCGCTTTTCTTCGGCAAGCTCAGGCGGTCTCGGCCATTCGGCTTCGCCCCTTGGCGTGGGCAGCCCTGGGCTGTGACGGCCGCCGCCCTTGCGGGCGGCGCGGTTTGTCTGTTGGCCTTCCCCGGTGGCGCGGGGTGGGCGGCACTCCCTTCTAGGCCCGCCGCGGCAGCCCGCAACCCTTCGCGTGCCGCTCAGGGTCCTCCTCTTCGTTCCGGTCCTTCGGATGCGGTCCGCCTACCACGGCGGGCCTTTCCGGTCGCGACTCGCCGCCCATCCCGCTTCCGGGGAAAGGCGCGGCGATTGGCGAGCGAAGGATGAGACGATGCATGCAAACAGCAAGCGTTGTGCCAGCACAGAGGCTGGCGCAGGCAAGGGCGGGCGCCCCGGCGCCAGCCTTTATCAGGAGATCACCGACCGCATCATTGCCGAGCTGGAGCGCGGCACCGTGCCGTGGGTCAAGCCATGGGGCAGGGCAAAGGCAGGCCTTGGCCTGCCGAGGAATGCATCCTCTGGCCGCACCTATTCCGGCATCAATATCCTTATCCTGTGGGGCGCGGTGATCGAGCGCAGCTATCCCAGCCAGAACTGGCTCACCTTCCGGCAGGCGCTCGTCCTTGGCGGCAACGTCAGGAAGGGCGAGCGCGGCACGACCATCGTGCATGCCGACCGCTTTGTCCCCAAGGACGAGAAGGAGCGCGCACGCCACGAGGGCGATGAACCACAGGCCGTGCCTTTTTTGAAGCGCTTCACCGTCTTCAATCTCGCGCAGTGCGATAATCTTCCGGAAGACCTCTATGCCGCCGCCGAGCCGCTGCCTCAGTGCGAGATCGTGCCGCAGGCCGAGACGCTCATTCGCGCCAGCGGTGCGGATTTCAGGGTCGGCGGCGATCGCGCTTTCTACATGCCGGGCAGCGACCACATTCAGGTGCCGCCGCAGCCGGCGTTCCATCACCAGATCGACTATTACCGGACCTGCTTTCACGAGCTTGGCCACTGGACCGGCCACCCGACGCGGCTTGCTCGCGACCTCTCCGGCTCGTTCGGCTCCAAGGCTTACGCGCGTGAAGAATTGGTCGCCGAAATCACTGCCGCCTTCGTCTGCAGCAATCTCGGTATCGAGCCGACCGTGCGCCACGCCGATTACATCGGCTCATGGCTGAGGGTGCTGCGCGAGGACAACCGCGCCATCTTCCGTGCCGCCAGCCTTGCCTCGAAGGCCGCCGATTTCCTGTTTGGCCTTCAGGCCGATGCCGAAGGCGAGGCGCAGGAAGGGATTGCGGCATGACGATGCGCGATCCTCAACTGACCGCGACCGAGCCGACGCCGCAAGGCGAGCAGATGCTCATTCCCGGCGTCCGGCCGATCACCACGCGCGATCGGCTCACCCTCCTGATGGACGCGCCGATGTGTCCGCGCGCGGCGCAAAAGCCGCTCGATATCGGCCTCTTCGATGAAGCCAGCAGAAATCAACTCGACCTGTTCTGACAAGGAGTCTTTCCATGATCCTGATCACCGATCCACTGCGCGCACGACTGCTCGCCAATGGCGCCGCCGACGCCGACATCGACCATTTTCCCGTTGTGAAACTGTTTAATCCCTCAGGTGCCGCCACGTGGCTTTTGACCGAACTCGACGCCGATGGCGACACGCTGTTCGGCCTTTGCGATCTCGGCTTCGGCTTCCCCGAACTCGGCAGCGTCAGTCTGGCCGAGCTTGCGTCCGTAAAAGGTCCGCTTGGCCTCGGCATAGAGCGCGACCTGCATTTCCAGGCGCGCTTTCCGCTCTCCGTCTATGCCGAAGCCGCCCGCATTTGCCGCCACATCACCGAGGCCGAGCGAATTCTGCGGCAGGCAGCAGACGCCCTTTCAAAGCCCCATTCCGAGCTTCCGCCCGACACGGCGGAACAGCAGCGCCGATAGACGCAAAAACCGTCCCGCCGCGCCGGCCTTCGGCCTCTGCGGCGGGGGACAACCTCAACCAAAGCGAAAGGAGAGTAACCATGCAGCTTGCCCACATTCCCTTGGATCAGCTCAACATTTGCGCGCTCAACATGCGCCATGGAAAACGCGCGCCCGACATATCCGACATCCTGCCCTCCGTGCGTGCGCGCGGCGTGCTGGTGCCTCTCCTTGTGCGGCCCAACGGCCAGCCGGAAACCTTCGAGATCGTCGCCGGCAGGCGGCGCTATTTCGCCGCGAAATCGCTTGCCGACGAGCGCGGCGAAGGCGATCCCTTGCCCTGCGCCATCATGGAGGACGGTGATGACGCCGATGCGCTGGAAGCTTCGCTGATCGAAAACCTCGCCCGCCTCGATCCTGACGAAGTATCGCAATGGGAGACGTTTTCGCGGCTCGTCAGGCAAGGCCGCACCGTTCCCGATATCGCTGCGACCTTCGGCATCACTGACCTGAAGGTCAAACGCATTCTGGCACTTGGCGACCTCTTGCCCAAAATCCGCGAAGCCTACCGGCGCGAGGAGATCGACGCCGAGACGGTGCGCCATCTCACCATGGCGTCCAAGGCGCAGCAGAAGGACTGGCTGGCACTCTGTGCCGATCCCGATCAATACGCGCCGCGTGGCTTTCAATTGAAGCAATGGCTGTTCGGCGGCCAGTCGATTTCCACCAAGGTGGCGCTGTTTGCCATCGAGGAGTATCCCGGCCTGATCACCTCGGATCTGTTCGGCGAGGACAGCTATTTCGCCGATGCCGACCTGTTCTGGCAAAAGCAGAACGAAGCGATTGCCACCAGACGCGACACATATCTCAACGACGGCTGGAGCGAGGTGGTGCTGCTGGAACCGGGCCAGTATTTCCACCGATGGGACCACGAGAAGACCCCGAAGAAGAAGGGCGGCAAGGTCTTCATCGCGGTCACGTATCGCGGCGAGGTCGAGTGTCACGAGGGCTGGCTGTCACACAAGCAAGCCCGCCGCGCCCGCGAGGGCGGCGAGCAAGACGAAACAGCCGCCAAGCCGCCGCGCCCCGAACTCACCGGCCCGATGCAGAACTATATCGATCTGCATCGCCATGCCGCCGTGCGCGCCGCCATGCTCGACCATCCCGCCGTGGCGCTGCGCCTCGTGGTGGCTCACGCCATCACCGGGTCCGGCTTGTGGCAGGTGCGCCGTGAGCCACAGCGCGCAGTCAACGAGACGGTGACTGCCAGCCTTGCCGGCTGCAAGGCTGAAGCTGCATTCGGCAAAAAGCGGCGCGAAGTGTTGGCCCTGCTCGGATCACCGGATGCGGATGGCGTGGTCGCCGGCGGCAATGGCGACGCCTTTGCTATCGCCGGCGTGTTCGCGCGCCTCTTGGCGCTGTGCGACGACGATGTCATGCGCGTTCTCACCCTTGTCATGGCCGAGACGCTTGCAGCCGGCAGCGCCGTCATCGAGGCGCTCGGCAACCATCTGAACGTCGATATGGGCGCATGGTGGCAACCGGACGATGCCTTCTTCGACCTCTTGCACGACAAGGAAATCGCCAATTCGATGCTGGCCGAGGTCGGCGGCAAGCTGGTCGCGGACGGCAATGTCGCCGAGAAGGTCAAGACGCAAAAGAAGATCATCCGTGACTTCCTGGCGGGCGAGAATGGCCGCCTCAGGGTCGAGACCTGGCTGCCGCGCTGGATGAAATTCCCCGCCGAAAGCTACACCAGTCGCGGCGGTTTCCGCACCGCCGATCAGTGGGCACAAGTGCAGCCGCTGTTCGCGCGCGAATAGTCGATCAGGGCCCGAGCGGCGGTTCTCTCGAGTACCGCTGCTCAGGTCGCGCGCGCCGCTCCGGGCCGCGCCGGCTGCCGATTGGTCGTCTTGTCGAGCCAGTGCCGCGCGCGAGAAATCCCGACGCCAACTCGCCCCCATTTGGGCAGCCCTGCACCGCGCCGGGTTGCTTGCCGAGGCGCCCAGGCGCATGGGGCCAATTGTCCGATCGGGTTGCCGACAGAGCCCGCGCAGCCGGCGCCCTGTAATGCCGCCTGCTCGTTGTGCCGCCGATCGCGCCAGATAGTGTCCTGAAGGTTCTGCAAAAAGTTTTGGAGAGAGAACGGCGCTTGCTCTGAAGGGCGAGCGGCCATGGCACGGTGGTGACGTTGCAAT
>NZ_JAMYUA010000073.1:0-18721 GCF_040322715.1 Mesorhizobium sp. M0106
TCGGCTGGGCTCTGAATGCTATGTCGAGTGTTCGGTACACGCTGGAAACGTCGTCACGTGCGCTGCAAATGAAGAACTCGCTGACGCAGGCCCAGATCCAAGCCATTGCCACGGAAAAATTACTGGATTTGGGATTGAAAGACGTCGATGTAACAATAGCAATCGACGCCCCCAGCGGCGGCTTTCGCATGGCACATCTGACGGCCCAATATGCGTTCGTGATCGAGTTCCCGTATTTCAACCGATATCCGATAAATTATCAGACAACTGTCACAGTTCCCCTGATTGCATCGTGAGCACGTCCCCCGGCCAGTCGAGCGGCACCTTTCGCAGGATGTTCGCTGCACGCCGCCTTTATAGGCGATCGCCTTGTACAGCGCGCCGTTGCCGGCTTTGTTCCGGCCGAGCCCCCACCCCTCGCCCAGCGCCGCGCCGCCGCTACTTGTTTGTTGACAGGCATGCGAGGCCTACATGTGGAATTTGGCAGCAGAGGGCTGGAGGCTCCTCAAGCAGAGCGTCATCGGCTTCATCGACGACAATGCGCTGAGCCATGGGGCGGCGATAGCGTTTTATGCCACGACCTCGCTTGCGCCGATCCTGCTCATCGTTGTGGCTATTGCCGGCATAGCCTTCGGGCACGAGGCGGCGCAACTCGCCCTTTCGGCACAGATCGCTGGCCTGATGGGGCCGCAAAGTGCCGAGCTGCTGCGAGCTACGATCGAAAACGCCTCGCAGAAGGAAGCCGGAACCCTCGCCAGCATTCTGGGGCTGGTCACGCTGTTCGTCGCCGCATCCGGCGTGTTCGGCGAGATGCAGCTGGGGTTGAACGAAATTTGGAAAGTCAAACCGAGCGGGGCAACGATTTCACGAATGGTTCGGGCACGCATTGCAAGCCTGGGCCTCGTCGCGGCGCTCGGCTTTCTGCTCCTGGTGTCGCTGGTCGTAAGCGCCGCAATTTCGGCGCTCGGAGACGTCATCAACGCCTACCTGCCGTTCGGCACCATCATCCTGAGCGCCATCAACGGGATCGTCTCGTTTGCCCTGATCACGCTGCTGTTTGCCGCAATCTACAAGGTGCTGCCGGACCGCAGCCTGCAATGGCGCGATGTCGGCATCGGCGCCGTGGTCACCGGGTTTCTGTTCACCATCGGCAAGTCGCTGATTGGCTGGTATATCGGAACCAGCGCCATCTCATCGTCATACGGCGCGGCCGGCGCCCTGCTCGTCGTGCTGTTATGGGTCTATTATTCGGCCGAGATATTTCTGCTGGGCGCCGAATTCACGCGAGCCTTTTCGGTTCGACACGGCAGCCGGTCCGATTTGAAGAACAAGGTGGAATCGCATGACAAATGAGTTCACGCCGAAATTCGACCTCGCCGGCAAGGTGGTGCTGGTCACCGGGGCCTCGCGCGGCAGCGGCCGCGCCTGCGCACTCGCCTGCATGTGCTGGCCACATTCCGCTCGGCCGCATCGGCGACCCGATCGACGTCGCGGGCACCGTGGTGTTGGCGGCGTCACTGATCACTGGCGCGAATATATAGGTGGATGGCGGTTGGTCGGTAGCGTGATAGGCTCTTTGGCTGGTAGTGCGATACCGCTTCGCGAGCGCCGTCTCCCACACCAGGAAGAAGCGCGCGGACTTCGCAAGGTTAGTCCAAGAGGTCTTTTATGAGCGAAAAATCTCAATCGAACGGTGAATTCGACGAACCGCGGAATGAGCCACTCTTCACGGCTATCTCGCAGACAGACCCCGCCTTCCTAGCAGCTTACGATCGCGCGCTTGCGAGTGTGCCGACATTTGTCGAACATATCGAGGGAAATGCAGATGCCTTCTGTTCCGCGAAGCTTCGGTTTCGCGATCCCGACGAGTCCGTACGTCTTCGGGAGGACCACTTTGTTTTCCTTTGGCTTGCCGATGTGCATTATCATGCTGAGGAGCGGCTATTTTCAGGTACGTTTTTCGAGGTGCCACCCGAGCTTCAGAAATGGCATCAAGTCGGACAGCGACTTTCGTTTGAAGGCGATGATATTTTCGATTGGATGGTTCTCGACGCGGGGCACTTGCAGGGGGGATTCACATTGCGTGTAACCCGAGACAAGCTTCCTGAGAAAGATCGTGGCTCATACGATCGATACATCGGGGTTTCGGTTTATGAGCCACTGCCGTCCTGATTCAACGTATGCTTGATAGCCTGGTCTTTCGTTGGAGGATTGGGCAGCCGCACTGGTCAAACCAGCTTTCTCATTCATCGCCGGCGAGCCAACGGACCATGTTCGCCATCAGTCTTCCGTAGAACGGCCATCCGAGGAAATCCTGCGAGAGCCAATGCGGGCCGATATCGGTTGCCCAGGCAATCGTGCGGCCGCGGCCATGGCTACCGACGGCAAGGAGCGGCCAGTCGGTGCCCCGCGATGGTGGCAGGTCGCCAGAAGCCGGGACGAACCGTCGCGCCTGAATTCCAGCTTGTTCATGCCGAGAATCGGCGGCAAAGGCCCCTCCACCCCGGAAAAAATCGGATGTGACGACTGCAGGACGGAGGCCTGCAGTCCTTGCGGCACCTCCATGCCGTCGCAGTAGGGTAGGCAACGGACCGGCAGAACGTCCTCGACCGGAGTGTCGTGGAAACGCGCCGTCCCGAACATGCCCTGAAAGCCCATGTAACCGCCGGCCAGCATCAGCCCGCCGCCACCTTCGACATAGGCCTTGAGCACATCGAGGCGGTTGACGCCGACACGCCCGGCGCGGGCATCCGGCGTCACCAGCAATGTCAGGGCGCCGACGTCGGAGATCACCACCGCCTGATATTGGGCGAGCCCATCGAGGTCATAGGGAAACTCCGCGCCGCAACGCTCGCCGCCGATCTGCGTGACCGCGATGCCTTCAGTGGCCAGCGCGGCATTGAAGGCCGTCGCACCATTTGCCGAGGCCACACTTGTAAGCACGTCGCTGCCGATGGCAACCGAGGTCGTCGCTGCAAAGGTTTCGCCTGCAAGCAATATCTTCATTGCCGCCCCGCACTGTTTTCATTCGAGAGGTTTTTAGGAAGGGCGCCGGATGGACCGGCGCCCCCTAGAACTCAAGCTCTATAGGATCAGAATTTGAACTCGGCCAGATTTTCGGGAGTCACGATCTTGGCCGGACCAAGGATCAGTTCGCCGCCGGCGCCAATCGTGTATTCGCCGAGCCTGCCTGCCGTGAACTTCTCACCCTCCTTGCCGGTGATCTTGCATTGCGCAAACGCCTGGGCCGTCTGATAAGTAAGATAGCCAAGATCGGTGACGTTCCACCAGATATCCTGAGCCGCTTCGTCCTTGATGTATTTCGAGATCAGAGTGGCCGGCGCGAGGCCGGTCAGCTTGACCTTGCCGATCATGCCCGCTTCCTCGAGTGCACGCGCGGCCGCCGGAAGGCCGATGCCTGCCGGGACGATGATCACCTTGAGATCGGGAAACGCCTGGACCAGCGCCAATGCCTGCTGCTGGTTGATCTGTTCGCTTTCTTCGCCATAGGCCACCTGCACCAACTTCATTTTGGAGAACTTCGGCTCGGCCGCCATCTTCGCCTTCATGAAGTCGATCCAGGCATTCTGGTTGGTCGCCGTCGGCGTCGACGACAGGATCGCGAATTCGCCTTCACCGCCGCTGAGGGCGAATGCACTTTCGAGCATCATCTCGGCGAGACTGTCGCCCTTCACCTGATTGACGAACACCGCACGCGCATCGGCGGCCACATCGGAGTCATACGAAATCACCCTGACGCCCTGCTGAACGGCGCGCTTCAGCGCAGGCGCGACGGCATTGGCGTCGTTGCCGGCAATTGCGATGACTCCGACCTTCTGCGACACGAGGCTGTTGATGAATTCGATCTGCGCCTCGGCGGTCGCCTGCGATGGGGCGACCTGGGTAGCGGTGCCGCCAATTTCCTTGGCTGCCTCTTGCGCGCCTCCGAAGGCCACTTTGAAGTAGGGATCCGTGTCGAGCTTGGGCAGGAAACCGACCGTTACGGGTTCCTTGGCGCACTCCTGGCTGAAGGCCAGCGAGCTTGGCGCAAGCAGAACCGCGGATGCGAGCAGGGCTAATCTAAACGCTTTCATTGTGACTCCTCCGTCAAAATTCGGGCTTGAAGGAAGGGGCCCGAGATCACCCCTTTGTCTCGCGCATTGCGCGGGATCTGCTGAGCATCTCCTGTGTGGAGCGCCAGTAATTGCCGATCAGCAGCGAGCCGATTAGAAGCAGGCCGATGATCATGCCCTGCGCGTCGCCACCGATCTGGTTCAGCGCCAGCACGTTGCGGATGATGGCGATCAGGACCAGTGCCAGCATGACGCCGGTCAGGCGGCCCTTGCCGCCAAAGACGCTGACGCCGCCGAGCAGCACGATGGTGATGACGTCGAGCTCCATGCCGAGCGCATTGTTGGCGCGGGCGTTGGAAAGGCGCGCGGTATAGACGATGCCGGCTATCGCCGCGACGACGCCCGAGACGACGAACAGGTTCAGCACCATCCGGCGCGTGTTTATGCCGGAATAGCGCGCCACTTCGGGGCTGCCGCCGAGCGCGTAGATGCGCTTGCCGGTCGGCGTCTTCTGCAGCACGACCGCAAACACCGGCGCCAGCACCAGGAAGGGCACGATGGTCCACGGTATCTCGGTGCCAGGCAGGTTGTTGATGCCGAAATCGACTACCGCGGGCGGCAGGATGTTGACCGAGCCGGTGCCGAGCAGGATGTAGCCAATGCCTCGATAGAGCGCCATGGTGCCGAGCGTCACAACCAACGACTGCAGTCCAAGGCCCGAGACTAGATAGCCGTTGAAGGCGCCGAGCAGGCCGCCGATGAAGAGCGTCAGCGGGATTGCGGCAAGTGTCGGCACACCGGCCTGGACCAGCAAGCCAAAGACGACGGACGTCAGCGCCAGCACCGAGGCGATCGACAGGTCGATCTCGCGGGTGATGATGAGCAGCGTCATCGGCAGGATCAGCAATGCCTTTTCCGAGGCGCTGGCGGCCAGTTGCGAGAGATTGAAGCCGGAAACGAAATTCGGCACGAAGATCGCGGCATAGAGGAAGATGGCCACGCAAGAGGTCGCCAGCAGCAGATCCCAGAAGTCGATCGAACGGAGGAACTTTTTCACCGCGCCCTCGCCTGTCTTGCCTGCTCGGCCCGCCGCACGATGAAGGTGTCGATGCCGATGGCGACCAGGATCACGAGGCCGTAGACGCCCTGCAGCCACAGCGGGTCGACGCGCACCAGCGTCAGCCCGTTTTTGATGACGAGCAGCGTGAGCGCGCCGAGGATGATACCGAGCAGCGTGCCCGAACCACCGCGGATGGCGACGCCGCCGACCACCGCCGCCGCGATCACGGTGAGTTCGAAGCCGAGCGCGACGCGTGCATCGATGGTCGCATAGCGCGATGCCCACAGCGCGCCACACAGGCCGCCGAGCAGGCCGGCCATGCCAAAGGCCAGCAGAATGCGGCGGTCGACGGGGATGCCGATAAGACGCGCGCCGTCGGGATTGGAGCCGGCGGCGAACAGTTCGCGCCCGATCGCTGTGCGATAGAGCAGCACGTAGCCCAGGCACAGGATAACGATCGCGATGATGACGATCAGCGGCACGCCGGCGATCTTCAGGCCGGTCATGTCGAGCCAGGCTTGCGTGACTTCGTCGGCGCTGATCTGATCACCGGCTGCCCAGATCGAGTTGAAGCCACGGAAGATCGACATCGAGGCCAGCGTGACGACGATCGCCGGGATCTTTCCCCTGGTGACGACGAGGCCGTTGATCAGGCCGGCGACGCCACCGACGGCGCATGCGGTTATCAGGCCAATGCCGATGTCGAGCCCTGGATAGGCCTGGACCATGCTGGCCGCCATGTAAGCCGACAGGCCGATCACCGCAGCGATCGAAAGGTCGATGTTGCGGGTGATCAGCACCAGCATCTGCGCGAGTGCAGCAACGACGAGCAGGGCGGCATCCATCGACACGGCGGTCAGGTTTGCAGCGCTCACCATGCGCGGGTTGATGATGGTGACCGGGATGGCGACCGCCAGCATCGCGGCGAGCAGACCGAACTCCCGCCGCTTCAGTATGTCGAGCGGTCCTTTTCTCTTCTCCTCGCCGGCGGCCTGTGCCGCCGCATCGGCGCTTTCGCCGGCCTTGGTCGCTGCTTCCAGCACCTTTTCCTGAGTGGCTTCGCCCCTGGCAAATTCGGCCGTCCGATGGCCTTCGCGCAGGACGATGATGCGGTCGCACATGCCGATGAGCTCGGGCATTTCGGAGGAGATCAAGATGATTGCCATGCCCTGGGCGGCAAGGTCGGCGATCATCGCATGCACTTCCGCCTTGGTGCCGATATCGATGCCTTGCGTCGGCTCGTCGAGGATGAGGACGCGCGGTTCGGTGCGCAGCCATTTGGCCAACACCACCTTCTGCTGGTTGCCGCCGGACAGTTCCTTTACCGGCTGCGCGTAGCCGGAAAAGCGAAGCTTCATGCGCTTCAGCCAGTCCGAAACCAGATTGATCGCGCGGTTCGTGCCGTAGAAGCCGGAGCGGGCTGTCTTGTCGAGGACTGGCAGCACCGCGTTGTCGAGGATGGAAAAATCCATCACCAGGCTCTGGCCCATGCGGTCTTCAGAGACATAGGCGATACGCGCATCCATGGCGTCGCGTGCCGACGCGAAGCGCACAGCTTCGCCGTCGATCAGGATTTCGCCGGCATCGGGCTGGTCGATTCCGAACAGCATGCGCGCGATCTCGGTCCGCCCGCTGCCGACCAGGCCGCCGAGCCCGAGCACCTCGCCGGCATGGAGCTTGAGGTCGATATTGGAAAAGCCACCGGCGTGCGAAAGCCCCCTCGCCTCCAGCACCAGTGCGCCGGTCGCGTGGCTTCGTTGCGGATAGAGGTCGGTGACCTCGCGGCCGACCATCATGCCGATGGCGGCGGCGCGGCCAAGCTCGGCCCTCGGCTTGACGCCAATGAGGCGCCCGTCGCGCAGCACCGCGATGCGGTCGGCGATGCGGAAGATCTCGTCCATGCGGTGGCCGACGAACATCATCGCCACACCGTGCAGCCGCAGGTCGGCGACGACAGTGAACAGCCGCTCGACCTCGCGCTGCGAGAGGGCGGCCGTCGGCTCGTCCATGATCAGCACCCGCGCGTCGAGCGACAGGGCGCGGGCGATCTCGACCAGTTGCTGTTCGGAGGTGCGCAACGTTCCGAGCCGGGTTTCGGCCAGCACGTCGAGGCCGACTGTCGCCAGCACCCTGCGCGCGCCGGCAAGCATGGCGGCGTTGTCGATGCCGCCGAAGCGGTCGCGCGGCATATGGCCGAGATAGATGTTCTCCGCCACCGAAAGATCAGGGAAAAGACCGGGGTGCTGGTGCATGACCGAGATGCCGGCAGCCTGGGCGTCGTGCGGCGAATAGAAGACCACAGGCTTGCCATCGACTTCGACATGGCCGCCGGTCGGGAGATACACGCCGGCCAGCAGCTTTACGCAGGTGCTCTTGCCGGCGCCGTTTTCGCCAAGCAGAGCCAGCACCTCGCCTGAGCGCAATTCGAAGGACGCGTCCTTGAGGGCAATCGTGCCGCCGAAGGCTTTTGTCGCCTGAACCAGGGCAACCGGGACAGCCGCGTCGCTCTTCACCATGGCGTCGGCTTCGCCTAATGCGCCCAAGTGCAGCACCTTTCCTCCCTGGTCCTGTTTTTTCAATTTGCTATATTAAATGGCCGAATGCCGCAACTGGAAAATTGACTTCCATGGCCGCGAAGGGCACTGTCCCGTCGCGCACGGGTGCGATTGGAGTGCTCGACCCCGCGGCAGCCTCAAAGCTGCAAGCGGCTGGAGTGGCTCTGCGGGAATGAATGGGGAGGCGCCGGTTTTGTCCGGAAAAGGCAGCAATTCGGTCAAGGTTCGGCATTATAACGAGCGCTTCGTGCTTGACGCCATTCGCCGCCTGAAGGAGGCATCCAAGTCCGATCTGGCGCGCGCCGCAAATCTGACGCCGGCCGCGGTCGCCACCATTGTCGACGGGCTGGAGTCGTCCGGATTCGTAAAGCAAGTGGGGAAAAGGTTCGGGCAACGCGGATCGCCATCCACTCTCTACCGACTTGCACCTGAGCGTATCTACAGCGTCGGCATCAAGATCGGCCGGCGCGCGCTGGAAGCCGTGCTCGTCGACTTTGCCGGCGAGGTCCGCTCGCGCGAGTCGCACGAATATCGCTTTCCGGATCCCGACATGGTGCTCAAGGCCGGCAACATGTCGCTGGCCAATTTCGACAAGCTGGTCGAGGGGCTTGGCGATGCCAGCATCGTCGGCGTCGGCATCGCCTCGCCATATTTCCTCGGCGGCTGGAGCGAAGAGCTCGGCTTTCCCGACGATCTCGGCAGCCGCTGGGAAGCAATCGATCTGACGACGTTCTTCGCCACAAAGCCGAAGACCCCGGTCTTCGTGGAAAACGACGCATCATCGGCCGCACTCGCCGAACTCATCCAGGGGACCGGCGCGCGGTTCCGCGACTTCATGCATATCTCGATCGACACCTTTGTCGGCGGTGGACTGGTGCAAGGCGGCAAGGTCCATACCGGGCCGCACGGCAACAGCGCCGCGCTCGGTCCTTTGCCGGTCTCGCCTTCAAGCCTCGATTCGGTGGCGGCCAAGCCGGCGCGCTACCAGAGCCTGCTGCATCGCGCTTCGATCTATGTGCTGGTCAATCATCTCAAATCGCGCGGCATCGAGATCAACCGCGTGCGCGAACTCGACCCCTTGCCGCCAGGGGCGCGCGAACCGCTGTCCGAATGGATCGACGATTGCGCCAATGCGCTGGTCGAGGCGATCATCGCCATCACTTCCGTCATCGACATCGAGGCGATCGTCCTCGACAGCATCCTGCCGCGGCCGATTCATCTCGAGCTGCTGGCAAAGGTGCAGACCCAGTTCAACAGGATCAGCGCCATCGGCATCGTGGCGCCGGAAATCGTGTCGGGACAATTCGGCCCCGAGGCTTCGCCGATCGGCGCGGCGATGCTGCCGTTCTCGGCACTGTTGGCGCCCGACAGCGGCGTGCTGATGATCGGCAAGGACAGAACAATGCTGCCGGGTAGCCTTTCGAGGCTTGCCAGCCAAGGCCAACCAGCAAGAAGGTCAGCGCCTTCAACGGCATAAGATAGTGCCGCGAAAGAGCATCAAGCTCCGGACATCATCAACATCAGCTCACAGTCAGGCACGGGCACGGCGGGCTTTTTGCGCCGGCACCGGAACCTTTAGCGGCTGCTAATCTTCATTCATTACCGACATCGAATGCTGATCGGTCCGCGCTCCGCTTCAGTGCGGGCCCAGGAAGCAAGGAGGAACATATGAACTGGGATCAAATCAAGGGAAAATGGACGCAGTTCAAGGGCAAGGCGAAGGAGCAGTGGGGTGACCTCACCGACGACGATCTTGATCGTATCGAGGGCAACCGAGACCAGCTCTTGGGACGCATCCAGGAGCGATATGGCATTGCCAAGGAAGAGGCGGAGCGCCAGGTTGATAACCTGGTCCAGAAGCATCAGCTGAGCCTTTGGATGCAATGCCGTTTGCTGCCCACCACCGGGGTGAAACTCTGCGTCGCCCGTGCCGACTGGTGCGGTGGGCTCTTTCGACAGCGAGGCCCGCGAGGATGCTTTAGCCATATCTGATGTTCTACTTGCGTGGCGGGCTTCGCCTCGGCGTGCCCAGCCCGTAGGCGAAGGAGCGTAATCATGAACAACATTATCTGGCTGGTCGGCGCGATCGTGATCGTAATAGTCATTTTGAGCTTTTTGGGTCTGCGATAGCATCTGAACCCTCTCTTCGAGCCGGCGACCGTCCCCGCTCGGCATGGCCTCAGCACGCCCAAGCTGGTCAGACTTAGGTCCCAAGCAAGACGCTCTGGGGTTGGACCGAAGCCCCGGCTGAGGAACGTAGACGGCTGGCTCACGTTGTGGTGAGCTTTGGCGCGACGAAGATGCGTCCGGGCGGAAGAGTTCAAGCCAGGGAGGAGAGGCCCGACGCTCCGAACGGGCGTTGGGCCTGGGCGTAAATGCAAACGATCAGCAGGCTGTTCAATTCCCATGCCCAGGCAGCACGTGCCGTGGCCAGACTTCAGGCTGCCGGGATTCGCCGCCGCCAGATCAGCGTGGTCGGATCTTACAACGACAATGATGAACCGATCAGCGTTGCTGGATATTACGACGATGAGATGAGCGCTCTCTGGCGGGGTGCCGTCGCTGGTGCCGCACTTGGCGCGACGGCTGGTCTGTTGGCCGGCTTCAGCGCTTTTGGAGCTCAAGGCATTGATCCTGCGGGGATGACCGGCATGGCCCTGGTCGGTGCGGCTTGGGGCGGCTTTGCCGGCGTGCTTCTCGGAACTTTCGCCAATTTCGCCCAGAAGCCGCGCAAGCCGAAGATCGCAGAAGGTGTCGTACTGGTGATGGCCCGCGTCGATGAAAGGCAGGCAGGCGCCGCGCATACGGTGCTCCGGAGTTTCGCGGAGATGCCTTCCGGGCCGATGAAGAGGAGCGCTTTGCCAAATTCAAGCCGGCTCCGCGTCCGATCTGGTGCCCGATGAAGTTTGTTTCGCGAAACGGGAATTCAAACCGGAGGCGCCCGACGAAAGCTTGGCAAACCAACACTTTGGAAGCATGCGGGCTACTTGCCGTCGTGTTGTCCTTTATTCTTACCGTTCTGTTGGTTGGTCTCATCCTTGGCTGAACCCATGCCCTTGCCACCGGCGACACTATGCCCGGCAATTGGCGAAGGTTGTGGCCAGTTCGAAGGATTAAACCATTCGTGCTAAGCGTTAATAGCTTGTAGCCATAGGAGAGGACGCCAACGTGGACAAACGGGCTGAAGGAGACGCGGAGAAATTGGCTCGAGGCGAGTTCGAGCTCAGAGCCGAACGATATGGTGTGAACGCCTTTCTTCTCGTTGTCGAACTCGTAAATCTGCTGGAAAAGCGCGGAACGATCAGCAGCGACGACGTCGCCAAAATAGCCGAGGCCGCCGCACTTGCCGTTGCCGCATCCAGCGAACCCGACGTGAACAGCATCAATCTGTTGCAGGCCATCGCTGCCGCACGCCGGCCCAAATAGGCTTATATCAAATCCGCCAGCAATCGGCGCCAACCGATAAACGCTATGTTGAACTGATCTCGGTCGAGCGTACGGAGCCTTTCCATGTGCAATGACTACGAGCAGCACATCGCCTGGGCCGAATACTGCCGGACGATGGAATCGCTGGCGCTCAAAATCCCCAGCCATCAAACCGAATTGGATCTGCCGCAGGCGGATGACATCCACATCAACGACCCCGCGCCTGTAATGCGGGCTGCCGGCGACGCAATCGAACTGGCGTCGATGACGTTCGGCTTTCCCCCGGCCGGGCCAAAAGGCGGACCTGTATTCAACTTTCGCTCGGAGGGCCGGCAGTTCGGCAACAGCAAGCGCTGTCTCGTTCCGGCGTCGGCATTCTTCGAATTCACGGGAACGAAATATCCAAAAACCAAGCACAGGTTCACGCTGAATGGCCATTCGTTCATGGCGATTGCCGGGCTGTGGCGCGAGGGTATCGGCAACAAGCCGCCGACGTTCACGATGCTGACGACCGATCCAGGCCCGGATGTCGCGCCATATCACAATCGGCAGGTGGTCGTGCTCCCACCATCGGACTGGGCGGCGTGGATCCATCTGACGAAGTCCGAGGCTGAACTCCTGCGGCCGCTGCCGGAAGGGTCGCTCAGTGTGGAAACAGCTCGGGCAGGTTCGGAGTAGGAACCATCGGATAATTGCGCGCTGAGCTACGGCCGCGCCGCATCGTCACGGCGATGCGCGCCATGCTCAGAACGAATGCCCGCGCGATATAAGCGCTTCAGCCCCGCTTGACGTAGCCGGCGGTGACCTCGTCTTTGTGGGCGGCGAAAGCTTCCAGGACTTCGGTTTTCTCAGGCTTCGGAATCTTGAAATGATCCAAGGTCCGCCCGAGTTCGGCTGCGACCTCATCGAATTCCGCGGGGGAAATCCGCAGGTCGCGATGCGCCTCCTCGAGACCGAGCGGCGTCGTGCCGGGCTTGGTGGCGACGAACTTGAAGGGCCCGCCAGAAACGTCGCAGACCCACAGCGTGCGCATGAACTTAAGGCCGGGCAACCTTTCCAGGTTCTTGGTGTGCCATTTGCGCAGCTGCGGATTCTTGGACTTTTGGCCGACGATCGGGTTCCTCACGACGGCGTCGCTGAAATGATCGATCACCGCTGCGATGGCAAACACGCCGCCCAGCCGCTCATACAGACTTTTCTCGGATGTGGTTTTCTTCGTCTGCGCGAGCGCCTTGTCGACAGGCAATACCGACGTCGATGCGGCGGCCAGCGCCAGCGCGGCGACAACACTTCGTCTTGTGAGAGAAGTCGAAATTTTCATCCCTGGTTCCCTTCGAGGTTAGGCCAGAGCGAGCCGCAGCCTGTCTGGCGGGCTTCATGAAATGACATTCGGACACTTTGCCGTATTTTAGCATCGCCTAAAGAACTAACGAGCCCTTCGCCCGAATTATTCCGATTGGGCGGCATTGCCGTGGTCAACATGCGTCAAAAGGGGCGAAGGCCGCGCGGATGAGGAAGTGTTAAGCACGCGTCGCTGCACGCGGCAGAGGTCGCGAAGCCACTTCGGCCGCATCTGTGCCCCTGACCTTGGGCATTTTCCTTCTGTGTCGTGTTGTCGGCGGCAATCAGCCCCGGTAGGGGGCGTACAATCGCTTCCCGCGGCTTTGCCGGCTGCTTGCGGCCAATAGCCTGTGCTTTTCGAAGATCGCGAGCTTCTGCGGATAGGTCATCCGCACCTTGGCGTTGCACCCGTCGCATCTGAAGTGCGCGATTGTTCTTAGTGCAGAGCCCTTTCTTACCGCCGGATGCAAGCAATCCGGACATTCGAATGTGAGCGCGACATCCGATAAGTCTTCGGCTAAGCCCATTTCCGTCCCCTTCGCAAGCTCGGTGGCTACACTCTGGCGATTCTCAATGAGCAATTCAGATGCCAATCCGATTGTGCCAATGCGGGACTAGAACAATTCGCCTCGGAACGCCGCCTAGCTAGTGCGCCTTCTCTGCGCCTTTTGAGCGACGAAGAGACCTAACTTCCTCCAGCAGTTCGCGCTCATTGGTAGTCACGTTTCGGAAGATTGCGACAATCATCACCGCCAAGGCTTCGGCATCCAGGCTTAGAGGGTCAATGTGCTCATCTGCGCAAACCTGATCAAACACGCGTTCACAAATAGCCAAATCGTGAGGGCTGAGGCGAGTGCGATTGAAACGCCGGCGCGACATTTGCGAGCCTTCGACGCCCGCCGCCCCGTTGCAAAAGAAGCGGGCCTTGGCAAGAAACGCGAGTCGTTGAGTGGTTGTTCCCGGCTGCAAGCTTTGTTAAGCCGCCTGCAGCAGGGCAGACTGGAACGCCTTCCCCGCGCGCATCATGGCGCGTGCGAGCGGAGCTGTGCCTCGACCTTGGCATTTTCCTAGCATGGCGAGATGCTTGGCACCTCAGGCATTTTCGGGCGCCCGCCCGAACGGGGCTGGCCGCCATGCGCGGGCCGATCTTGGACGGCTGGACCGTTGGACTCACGTCAGACACAGTAGCCTGGGGGCAAGACTGCTTCGAACTCTAAACGGGGGCCGTCGGCTACCCATTTGACGACGCGGAGGAGCCACGCCTTGCGCTGCTGGCACTCGTCATCGCAGCCAATGCCACCGCGACACCTAGTTCCAACGCTTGAAAACTCTCCCTAGAGGGTTTGGCATCATGAACAGTCTTCTTTGGCGGCAGGCGCTTTAGCTCGCTCGAAACTTGGTCCGTGCCGTAAGTCGGTACATATGCTATAGCTAATATTGGGTCGAGGGGACGACCATGAAAGGGAGGACCAACCATGAAGCCGCATTCCCTCAGCGCCCGCCGTATTGGCCTGCTTATATTCTCGGTGTGTGCTTTCGGGCTGATGACGTCAGCCTCAATGCCCGCAGACAGCAAATTCGCCGTCGAGCCGGTGGTTGAGAAAAAGGTGAAGGAACTGCCCTCCGGACCGTTGTACTGGCGGCTGGATAATCTGCCAACGCTGGCGCAAGCCCAAAGCGTTGCGGGCCCGACCTCGCTTGCGGCCGAGGTCGCAGGCAAGGTCTGGCTGTTCACGCTTGGACCGAAGGATGGCTCTACGACCGGCGGAACCAAGGTCGTCGAGATCGGACCGATCCCTCCGATCAGCGCAAGCGAGTATTTGCTGCGTGTCAACCGCGCCGGTGGAGCGCCCGGCGTCAAGACGAAGATCCATACGCATCCGGGACCGGAGGCCTTCTATGTGCTGGCCGGCAAGCTCGGCCAGAGAACGCCCCACGGAGTGACCTATGCTGAAGCTGGCACGGCAATGATCGGACACGGGGCCAACACGCCGATGGAGGTGTTCAGCGCCGGCACAACCGATCTCGATGAGCTGGCCATCTTCGTGGTCGACGCCAATCAGCCGTTCTCGTCGCCGGCCAGCCTCGATTGAGGCGACATTTCCCGGGATGATACTTCCGCTCTCCACCTGTTGCAGACAGTCGGCGACCAGTTGACGCTAACAGGTGCATGCTGAATTCGATGGTGCTGCGAGAGAGGATTGAACTCTAGGTATCTATAATAAAATCAACTACTTACGATGAGTTTTGTAACATTGTGACGGGCGACAAAATGGCTGGGAATCACTTCTAGCCTGCGGTTCTGGCTGGACGCCAAAAGACCCGCCTCCCCTTTACTGTTTTCTCTCCAAGGCATTCTAGATCAAGCCTTCATTTGAATGCCTGGACCTTCACCGCGCCGCCAAGCACCAGGAACCGAAATACGTTTACGACGATCCGTATGCGCCGTGATGATAGATCAGCGCCGGGCCCGGCTCTCCGCTCACCACATGCCGGACGCTGCCGAGGATCAGCGCGTGGCTGTGGCGAATAATAGTATCCTCAACCGCGCAGTCGACCGCGGCAAGCGCCTCGTCGAGTGCCAGTGCGCCGCTTGCAAGGCTGGACCAGCGAGCGCCCTCGTAGCGCGCCGACCCCTTCAGGCCACCGCGCCCGGCAAAGCGGTCGGCAATCGCGATCTGGTCGGCACGCAGCACATTCACGCAGAAATGCCGATGCCGGCTGATGGCTGCCCAGGTAGACGAGTTCAGATTGATGCTGACAACCATCACCTCTGGTTCGACCGATAGGGAATGGGCGGTGGTAACGGTTGCGCCCGTCCGTTCGTCGCCAACACCGGCGGTGACCACGGAGACAGCTCCGGCCAGGTGTCGCATCGCAAATTTCAGGGGAACCCGGGTTTCCACTAAGGTTTCCAATAGGGGAACGCGTTCGGTCAGTGTCATCTGGATAGCCTCATCGTGTTTGCAGCTTCACGACGCCTTGCGACGCAACGCCGTTTGGTATCCCAACCATTGGTGAATTTCGGCGGCGATGCGCTCGGCATGTGCGGTGACTTCGGGAATTCCCATCAGTTCGCCGACGCTGCCTCGCGCCAGTGGCCCGCTGACGAAAATGCTATCGGTCGGGCGCCCGGATGTGCCGACCGCACGGCCTTGGCTGTCGGTATCCAAACCAAGACCAATCGGATCGAGCCGGACCAATCCCATCCGCTCGAGCGCCGCAATCGCCGTGTTGGTCCGCAAGATATCGGCGTGCGCCGGTCCGGTCGTCACGATCACACTGTCGAAAGCATCGACAACGAGGCTGCGTTGGCCACGCAGCCGCTGCCTGACGCGAATGCATCCGTCTACCTGTTCGGCGCCGACAATCGATGCGGCGCGATAGGAAAGCCTGCCCTCGGCAGCGCGGCGATCGAGCACGGCCGCGATCTGTGGCGCAACGCGGAAGCGATGCACATCCCACAGCGCGCGAAGATGACGCACAACCTGGCGCTGCTCGGCTAGCGGCAAGGCCTGCCAGATGGCCTGTCCCTGACGCCGGACGGCATCGAGCACCGGGTGCCAGTCTTCGCCCTGACGCTTGGCATCAAGAATCGTGGCCCGGATGCGCTTGAACAGTGCCGTTGCGCTGCGTGAAGGAAGGGTCGTGAAATCACCGACTGGATCGGCCGGTATCGAGGCGTGGCTGCGCGAGCGATAGCCATGACGTGACAGCGCGACAATGTGGCCACGATGCCCCTTGCGGTCGAGGGTCGCGATCACGTCCGCGGACGTCAGTCCGGTGCCGATGACCAGGACATGGTCATTGCGGCTGATCGCTTCCAAGCTCTCGAGGTCATAGGGATTGGCCACCAGCCCAGCTATGCCAGCCACGGACTGCATGGCCAACGGCAAGGCCGGCGGCGGATGCGTCGTCGCAATCACCACGGCGTCCGCTGCGAGCGTCCTGCCATCGGCGAGGATCAGGCTGTAGCCCTCGCCACTGCGCTCGACTGACGCGACGGCGGACCTGACATGGCGGATCGTTTTGCTGAGCAGAAAGGGCTGGAGATGGGATTCGACATAGCCGCCGAAAACACGGCGCTGCGGGTAGATCGCGCCGTTGGCGGCAATAGCCTCGACATCCCCCACAATAGCGCTGCTCTGCTGCAGCCAGTCGGCGAAGTGGCTATCCTGGCCGGAGATCAGCGTCATCCTCGAGGCCGGCACATTGATGCGGTGTGAAGGATCGGTCGTCGAATAGGCCAGACCATAGCCGAGCCTTTCGCGCGGCTCGACGACCACGATATCGGATGCACTGGCCGGCAGCAGCCGCGCCAGATGAAACGCAGTCGCCGCACCTGAAAAGCCGCCGCCGACAATCGCTATGATCGGTTCGCTGGCGCTCAAGACTGGCTCGCGCGCAGCGACGACGGGCGATGGTCGCCGGCCACCGTTTCGCCGAAGGGGCCCATGTTAACCGCCGTCGGCCGCGTCGAGATTTCGTGATCGAGCGGCAACAGCGGCAGCACCAGTTCGCCGAAGCGATAGGCTTCCTCCAGATGCGGATAGCCGGACAGGATGAAGGTATCGATGCCGATGCGCCGGTATTCGTCGATGCGCTCCGCCACCGTCGCCGCATCGCCGACCAGAGCGGTGCCGGCGCCGCCGCGCACCAGGCCGACACCGGCCCACAGATTCGGACTGATTTCGAGTTTGTCGCGACGGCCGCCATGCAGCCGGCTCATGCGCGACTGGCCGACGGAATCCATGCGCGCGAAAACCTTCTGCGCCTCGGCGATCGTCTTGTCGTCCAGGCGGCTGATCAGGCGGTCGGCATCGGCCCAGCCTTCGTCATTGGTTTCGCGAACGATGACATGCAGCCTGATGCCGAAACTCACCTGGCGTCCGGCCTTCTCGGCAAGGCCGCGCACATGGTCGACCTTGGCGGCGACGTCAGCCGGCGGTTCGCCCCAGGTGAGGTATTTGTCGATCTGCTCGGCGGCGACCGCATTGGCCGCCTCCGACGAGCCACCGAAATACAGCGGCGGATGCGGCGTCTGCACGGGCGGGAACAGCAGCCTTCCGTCCTCGATGCGCAAATGTCTGCCTTCGTAGGCAACCGTCTCGCCGCGCAGCACGGCCTTGTAGATATCGAGGAATTCCCGCGTCACCTCATAGCGCTCGTCATGGCTGAGGAAGATGCCGTCGCCCTTGTTCTCGAGCGGGTCGCCGCCGGTGACGACGTTGATGAGCAGGCGCCCGCCCGAAATGCGGTCGAGCGTCGAGGTCATCCGCGCCGCGAGCGTCGGCGACTGCAGCCCGGGACGGACGGCAACAAGAAAGCGCAACCGCTGCGTCAGCGGCGCCAGCGCCGACGCCACCACCCAGCTGTCCTCGCAACTGCGCCCGGTCGGCAGCAACGCGCCGTAGTAGCCGATGGCGTCGGCCGCCTTGGCGACCTGGGTGAGGTAGGGCAAGTCGACCGCCCTGCCCCCCTCGGAGGTGCCGAGATAGCGGCTGTCGCCATGGGTCGGGAGAAACCACAGGACCTTGATCCTGTCGGGGATGGCAATGCTCATGAATAGTCCTCTATGACTTGACGGCGTCTCGCTCAGCTCCAGGCATGGAACGGCGGATTGACGTCGTTCAGGTAGTAGTTGCCGAGGATTGCGTATTTCCAGCGCACCGGATCGTGCAGCGTGTGGGTGCGGGCGTTGCGCCAATGCCGGTCGAGATTGTGCTCGGCCAATGTCGAGCGCGTGCCCGCGAGTTCGAAAAGTCTGTTGGTGGCGTTGATGGCGATCTCGGTGGTGAGGATCTTGGATTCCGCCACAGCGATCTGCGCTTCCGCGACGGTCTTCTCGTTGGGGTCGAGCACAGCGCGATCAACCGCAGGGCCGGCCTTGTCCAGAACCGCCTCGGCCGCATTGGCCCGCAGGCGGAGGTCGCCGACCGCCTGGATCGTATAGGGATCCTGCCAGGCATGATCGACGCCGCTGTCGATCCACGCACGCGACTTAGTGCGCACGAAGTTGACGGTTTCGTCTATCGCCGCTTTGGCGATACCGAGATCGACCGCGGCCTGGATGATCTGGAAGATGGCGCCGTCGGCCGTCGGCCTGTCGTAGCCCTTGTAGCCGGGGACAAGATGCGTCTTCGGCACCTTGACATTGTCGAGCAGAACGGTGCCGGACAGTGTCGTCTTCTGGCCGAAGCTCGACCAGTCGTCGATGACCGTCAGTCCGGGCGCGCCGCGATCGGCGATGGCATACCAGGCCCGGC
>NZ_JAMYUA010000074.1:0-18213 GCF_040322715.1 Mesorhizobium sp. M0106
CGTTGCAGGCAGGGCGCCGTCCACATATGGATCCCAGGGTCTCCGCGACGTCGCTTCGCTCCTGCTCCGCCCTGGGATGACGAAGGCGCAGTGATATTCGGCTAATCTCGAAGATATTCGACTTGCCGCTGAAGAGAACCATCGACGCTTGCGTCCGATTGGCCTTCAGCCTGTCGGGCGGGACATCATTATAAAAAACCCGGCTTCGCGCCGGGTTTTTCCAAACGCTAGCAAGACAGCCGCGCTCAGCTCACCTTGACCTTGGCGGCGGCAGCCTGGTCTTCGGCCAACTTCTGCTGGAACATCTGCGCGAAATCGATCGGGTCTAGCATCAGCGGCGGGAAGCCGCCATTGCGTGTTGCCTCGGCGATGATCTGCCGGGCGAACGGGAACAGCAGCCGCGGGCATTCGATGAACAGGATCGGCAGCATGTGCTCCTGCGGGAAGCCGCTGATGGAGAAGACGCCGCCATAGACCAGCTCGACGTTGAACAGCACTTCCTGGTCGAACGACGCTTTGGCGTTCAGCGTCAAATTGACGTCGAACTGCTTGTCCGAAAGCGGATTGGCGTTGACGTTGACGTTGATGGCGATGCCCGGAGCCTTGTCGCGGCCGCGCAACGAGTTCGGTGCGCCGGGGCTTTCGAAGGACAGGTCCTTCACATATTGCGCAAGCACGTTGAGCGAAGGCTGCGCCGCATTTCCATTACCGTTGGCTGCGCCGGTCGGCGCGTCGTCGTTGCTGGCCATAAGCTGTGGTCCTTTTGCCTGGGCAGCGTTGCTGACCGGATTGAAATTCGGGCGTTCGCTATCATGACCGGCCCGACAAGACAAGTTTGCAAAAGACGCCGGTTGCCTTGCAGCTACTCGTCCTTGAGGCGGCGCCAGGGAGAACCCGGTCCGCGCGTATGGTCGTCGGCCCGCGAATAGTCGCCGTCGTCGAGATCGATGGTCTTGCCGCGTTGCCTTGCCCGCAAACCACTGCTGAAATCGGTTGCCAACACGATGCGGCCTTTCAGCATCCGCCAGGCAAGATCGCGCACCGGCGGCAGGAACAGCAGAAGGCCGAAAATATCCGAGATGAAGCCGGGGATGATCAAAAGGATCGCGGCCAGCACGATCATGGCGCCATGCGCAAGCTGGCCGCTCGGATCACGCCCGGCATCCATTTCGGCACGTACCCTGGCCATCACGCCAAAACCCTGGTGCCGCAGCAGCAGGGCGCCGGCGACACTCGAGGCCAGCACCAAGCCGACTGTCGCCAGCGCGCCGACCTGGCGGCCGACAATAACGAAACCGGCTATCTCCAGCAGCGGAAGCGCGAGAATGAACAGGGGAAGCAGCGAAATACGCAAATCTTGACCGATCGTTTTCGATGTTTTGCCGGCCGGCGAGCAATCGCCGCTGGCACCAGAGCTGTTAGATAGGTATGGCTCCCTTTGATTTGAATGATTGCGCCATGCGTTCTATATGCTTTGGATACTGAACGCTATGTGATCGCGGCCCTTGCTTGGCCGCTGGTCCGGCCAAAGCAGGGATTGATTGGCGCAAGATATGGGCTTCTTCGACTTCGGCACGATTTTCTTTCTGATTGCGGCGGTGGTGATCTTCTTCCAGCTGCGCAACGTGCTTGGCCGACGCACGGGCAACGAGCGCCCACCCTTCGATCCATATACGGCAGCGCGCAAAAACGACAAGGATGCCGCCCAGAAACCCGAGAACGTGGTTTCGCTGCCGCGCAAGCGGCTGGCGGGAGAGCCGGCCGCCGATGCCTATGTGGCGATCGATGCCTTTGCCAAGCCGGACACCGATCTCAACCGGGGCCTGCGGGCGATCAAGGACAATGATCCGACCTTCGACCCGAAGACCTTCGTCGACGGCGCCAAGATGGCCTACGAGATGATCGTCATGGCCTACGCCGATGGCGACCGCAAAACGCTGAAGAACCTTTTGTCGCGCGAGGTCTATGACGGCTTCGTCGCGGCCATCGGTGACCGTGAGGCGAAAGCCGAAAAGATCCAGTCCTCCTTCGTCGGCATCGACAAGGCCGACATCGTTTCGGCCGAGATGAAGGGCAGCGAGGCGCACATCACGCTGCGCATCGTCAGCGAACTGATTTCGGCGACCCGCGACAAGGCCGGCGCCGTCATCGACGGCGATCCCGAAACCGTCGCCGAGGTCAAGGATGTCTGGACCTTCGCTCGTGACGCGCGCTCGCGCGATCCGAACTGGAAGCTCGTCGCCACCGAAGAAGAAGACTGAACTGGACGGCGGCGGAGGCTGTCGTGTCGCTTTCTCGAGCCTTCAGCGAAAAATCCTTTGGCGAATTGCCGGGCTGGGGCGAGGACGACCATTTCCCTGCCTTTGAGGCCTTTCGCCGCTCGGCCTTTCATATCCTGACCAAACCCTACCGCTCCGGCGCGCTCGGCGTCGATTACAATGGCTTTGCCGACGCCTATGCCGAAGCGCGCACCGTTTCGCCGGCGAATCGGTTGCAGGCCCGAAGCTTTTTCGAGCGCCACTTCGTGCCGGCCCGTATCGATGCCGAAGATGGTGGTCCGGGCCTGGTCACCGGCTTTTACGAGCCGGAGGTCGAAGCCTCGCCGGTACGCACGCAACGGTTTTCGGTGCCGTTGCTGTCGCGCCCGGCCGATCTTGTCGACGTCGACGACGGCAATCGTCCTTCCGGCATGGATCCTTATCTCGCCTTCGCACGTGCGGCGCCGAACGGCCCGGTCGAATATTTCGACCGCGGCGAGATCGAATGCGGCGCGCTTGCCGGAAAAAGGCTGGAAATCGCCTGGCTCGCCGATAAGGTCGACGCCTTCTTCATCCACGTGCAGGGTGCGGCGCGGCTCAAGATGACCGACGGCAGGCTTCGCCGCATCACCTATGCCGCCAAATCCGGCCAGCGCTTTACCGGACCGGGCAAGATCTTGAGCGAGGAAGGCGAGATCCCGCTGCAGAAAGTGACGATGCAGTCGATCCGTGCCTGGTTCAAGGCGCATCCGGAACGCGTCGACGAGATCCTTTGGCGCAACCGCTCCTACATTTTCTTCCGCGAGATGGGCGTCGACGACCCAGAGCTCGGCCCGATCGCTGCCGCCAAGGTGGCGCTGACACCCGGCCGCTCGATCGCCGTCGACCGGCTGCTGCACACGTTCGGCACGCCCTTCCATATCGATGCACCGTCGCTGACCGTCTTCGACGGAAAACCGTTCCGGCGGCTGATGATCGCGCAGGACACCGGCTCGGCGATCACCGGGCCGGCTCGCGGTGATCTGTTTGCCGGGTCGGGCGATGCGGCCGGCGAGATCGCCGGCGTTATCCGCAACGCCGCAGATTTTTATGCGCTGATCCCCCGGTCGCTGGTTTCAGGAGCAGGCCGATGACCCGGCGCATCGACAGGCTGAGCGAGGACGACCGGGTGCTGTGGAACCTGGTGGCGCGCACGGCAAAGCCGCTCAAGGGCAAAACCGCCGTCGAAATTCCGCACGTTGGGCCGGAGATCGACGAGACCAGGCAGCCGCCGCCGGCACAGGTCGCGGGCAATGCTGCCACGGCCGCAAAGCAGAAGGCGCAGCATGTCTCCCACGCACTCGACGAACCGACGCTGGACAAGCTGTCGAAGGGCCGGCTGCCGATCGAAGGCCGCGTCGACCTGCATGGCCTGACCCAGGACGAAGCCTATTCGCTGCTGTTTTCCTTTCTGCACCGGGCGCATGCCGGCGGCATCCGCTATGTCCTGGTGATCACCGGCAAGGGTTCCTCGTCGGGCGGCGATGGCGTCTTGCGGCGCGCCGTGCCGTCATGGCTGTCGACACCCGCCTTCCGGCCCCTCGTCTCCAGCCACGACCATGCCGCCCGCAAACATGGCGGCTCGGGTGCGCTCTATATCCGCTTGCGGCGGGCGCGCTCATGAGGACATGCCCATGAGGGACGCACCTATGAGGATGCACCCATGAAGGTGCGCTTGTGACCCCATTCGGCGAAAAGCTTCGCGTGCTGCGAAACGAGCGCGGCGTCAGCCAGAAGGACATGGCCAAGGCGATCGGCGTCAGCGCAGCCTATCTCTCGGCGCTGGAACATGGCCGCCGCGGTGCGCCGAGCTGGACGCTGATCCAGAAGATCATCGGCTATTTCAACATCATTTGGGATGACGCCGAGGAACTGGCGCGGCTGGCTGAAACCTCGCATCCGCGCGTCAAGCTCGACACGTCGGGCCTTAGCCCGGCGGCGACCGAGCTTGCCAATCTCCTGGCCGACAACATTGAAAAGCTCGACGACGCCGAGCTTCGCCGCATCATTGCGTCGATCCGCGCCGCGCTGGCACGGCCGAAATGAGTTGCTTGGTTACTGGACCGAGCCGACCAGCACCTGCTGGCCGCCGCGGATCGAGACCCAGCGGCCGGTATTGTCGATCGCCTGCCGCTTGAGGAAACGATAGCCGGTCTGGTCCCAGGAACGGACCTGGTCGGTCAGATTGTCAAGGATGTAGTCGCCCTTGTCGGTGCGCACCGTCAGCACGGCGTGGCCTTCGCCATCCGGCTTGCGCACGACGGTCATCAGCAGATCGGCAAACGAGACGCCAAGCCGGTTCAGCTCACGGCGCTTTTCCAGGACATAGTCCTCGCAGTCGCCGACACCCTTGTCGGGATAGGCCCAGACCTCGTCCTTGCCGTAGATGTCGAAGTCGCTCTCCGGCTTGACGGCGGCGTTGACCTTTGCCGTGACGCTGAGCAGCTTGCGCCACAGCGAGCCGGTCAGGCTGGCGGGCGACAGATCCTTCGGGCGGATCGAGCATTCGGACGCGTAGCTCTTGCAGAAATCATAATGGCCGATCGGCTGCGAGGTCGGGCCACCTGTTATCATCGGGCTGGCTGCCGAGGCCGAACCGGCCCAACCTGCCGCCACAGTAAGTCCGGCCAGCGCGCACAGGCGCAGCGTTCTCGCCATTGGTGAGGAAATCATTGTCCCCGCTTGTCCCTTGTTGTTAACGAAACGTTAAGGGGTATTTACAGCCCGTGTCAATTATGAGGATGGATTGATTTTTGCGGCATGGTTACCCGCGTGGCGCCAACGCGACTATTGTGCAACAGGTCGACGGCCGCACGGCCCCGCCGACCGATGATTTTGGCATTGACCGACCTGATGCGGATTGACGGGCATCATCACTGGTCGCCTATTTCTTGCCGGTCCTGACCAGCTTGGGCTTCACCGCAACCCGATTCTGACGGCCGTAGCTGGTAATGAAATCGACGATGCGCGGCACGATTTCGGAGCGGAAGCGCGAGCCGTTGAACACCCCATAATGGCCGACCGCCGGCTGCATGTAATGGGCGTGCCTGTCGGCCGGGATGTTGATGCACAGGTCGTGCGCCGCCTTGGTCTGGCCAAGGCCGGAGATGTCGTCGTTCTCGCCCTCGACCGTGAACAGGGCGACATTGCGGATCGCCGAAGGGTCGACCGCCACGCCGCGATGCGTCATTTTGCCCTTGGGCAAGGCCTGGCGGACAAACACGGTGTCGACGGTCTGCAGGTAGAATTCCGCCGTCAGATCCATCACCGCCAGATATTCGTCGTAGAACTCGCGGTGCTTCTCGGCATTGTCGCCGTCATGCTTCACCAGATGCATGAAGAAGTCCTTGTGGGCGATGATGTGGCGGTCGAGGTTCATGCTCATGAACCCCGAAAGCTGCAGGAAGCCAGGATAGACCTCGCGGCCGAAGCCCGGCACCGGCCAGGGCGCGCGCATGATGACGTTGTCGCGGAACCAGTCGATGCCCTTTTCCTGCGCCAGCAGATTGACAGCCGTCGGATTGCGGCGCGTGTCGATCGGCCCGCCCATCAGCGTCATCGTCGAGGGCACGAACGGATCACCCTTGGCTTCCATCAGTGCCGCCGCCGCCAGCACCGGCACCGAAGGCTGGCACACCGCCATCACATGGGTGTCGGGGCCTAGCGCATGCAGCATGTCGACGATGTAGTCGATATAGTCGTCAAGATCGAAGCTGCCGTCGGCCAGCGGCACCATGCGGGCGTCGACCCAGTCGGTGATATGCACGTCGGCATAGGGCAGCATCGCCTCTACCGTGCCGCGCAGCAGCGTCGCGTAGTGGCCCGACATCGGCGCGACGATCAACAGCTTCGGATCCGGCCGGCGCCCGGCCGGAACCGCCCGCTCGAAACGGACCAGGTTGCAGAACGGCCGCGACCAGACGGTGCGTTCGCTGACCTCGACGGTTTTCCAGTCGACCACGGTTTTGGTCAGGCCGAATTGCGGCTTGCCGTAGCGGCGCGTCGTGCGCTCGAACAGTTCGGCCGTTGCCGCAACCGAGCGGCCCCAGGACGTGTGTGAAACCGGATTGAGCGGATTGGAGTAGAACAGGCGCATCGCATCGGCATAGAGGCGGGCCGGCTGCAAAGCTGCGTGGTTCAGTTCGTAGAGCTGGTAGAACATCGAGAACCCCGCTGCCGACTGCGATCGAAGGGCCGACGAGCAGCGCCGAGCCTTGAATGCCTTGCGGGGAAGTTAGCAACAATCTGCTGCGATGCAATACGTCAACTTGCGTGATTTATGCTCGTTCTTTCGTCCAAGGCGTTGAGAATCCGCCTGGAACGGCAACAGCCGGCTCAATGTGCACCTGCGAAGGCCTGGCAAGCAGCACGGCTATTGGGGACGAGCGTCGGAGGCGGTGTCCGGCCGTGGCGGCCGTTAGACCCGTGCCATGCAGACAGCGGTGTGACCCGAGCTGATGAAGCCAAGCTGGCTGGCGGCGCCCTTCGACAGATCGAGCATCCGGCCCCTGATAAACGGGCCGCGGTCGTTTATACGCACGACGACGCTGCGGCCATTGTTGCGGTTGGTCACCTTCAGCTTGGTGCCGAACGGCAGGCTGCGATGCGCTGCGGTCAGCGCCGACGGGTTCATGCGTTCGCCGGAAGCGGTTCTGGAATGCAGTGAGTACCAGGAGGCACGGCCGCACTGAGCGGCGGCGCTGGCACTGGATGCGCCGACCATCAGGCCAGCCGCGATAGTGGCCGCGACAAGCGCGGTCCGGTTGCTTTTGTTCATGTGTTGGGGACTGGCTCCGTTGACAGACCCGCAGCGGTTAGGGGCGAATGAGGCAGCAAATGCGGCAATGATCTGTCGGTTCCATGACAATGTTACACGTTTGGAGTCGGTGCGAAACAATTTGTCAGAGATTTCCCGCAGAGCGGCACAGCTTCCTTGATGATCTTTGCTCCGATCGCCGCATGTGTTGCGCAAGATCAGAGGTTAGCATCTAAGTAGAAGATGACGTGATCGGGCCGCTTCTTTTCGCTCTTCCACCGGTACGAGGGCACGGCTGGCGATCGACTTTGAAAAGGAGTTTGCAACGATGAGATTGATCAAAAATCTGCTGGCCTTGATTGTGCTCGCCATCGGCGTGCTGTGGTCATTGCAAGGCATCGGTTGGGTCCAGGGCAGCTTCATGACCGGCCAGTCGCAATGGCTCTATGCCGGCATCGTGACGGTGCTGGTCGGCCTGGGCGGCCTGGCCTGGGCGAACCGCTCGCGTGGTTGAGCAGGCGTCCATGCTCAAGCTCCCTTCAGAGCAGCACACAGCGGACCGTGGCAGCCCGGTCACCGCGACCAGTATTGCCAGCCCCAGTAGAAACTTTCGTCGCGCGGTGGCAGGCGGTTGCGCTCGGCATCCAGCTGGACCGGCGTCGGCGTTTTGCGTTCGCCGTCAGGCGGCTGTTTGTCTCCGGCCTTGATCAGGCGGAGCCAATGGCCGAAATGCGCAAACAGTACAGCGGTGGAATGGGGCATCGTCACGTCTCCGGTCCGGTTACTCCCGCCCCGCCCACGGGACGAGCACCCGCTCGATCCTGCGGATGATGAATTCGAGCACGAAGGCAATGGCCGCGATCACCAGTATGCCCATCACCACCACGTCGGTGACGAGGAACTGGGCAGCGGACTGGATCATGAATCCGAGCCCGCGCGTCGCTGCCACCAGTTCGGCGGCAACCAGCGTCGACCAGCCGGCGCCGAGCGCGATGCGCAGACCGGTCAGGATCGAGGGCAGCGCGCTGGGCAGGATGACGTGCCTGATCACCTGGCGCTGCGTGGCGCCAAGCGAGCGCGCTGCATTGATGCGCTCCTGCGAGACGCCGCGAACACCCGATGCCGTCGACAGCGCAACCGGCGCCAGCATGGCAAGGGCAATCACCAGGATCTTGGACGGCTCGCCAATGCCGAACCAGATAATGATCAGCGGCAGATAGGCGAGCGGCGGGATCGGCCGCAGGAATTCGAGCAGCGGATCGAAGATGCCGCGCCCGATCGTGCTGATGCCGATAGCCAGGCCGATGGGAACGCCGATGACAAGGGCGATGATCAACGCCGCAAACACCCGCCACACGCTGGCGGCGATATGCTGGAGCAGCGTCGCGTCGACAAAGCCGTCACGGGCGACGACGGCAAATTTGTTCCAGACTGCCACGGGCGACGGCAGGAAAACCGGCGACACCAATTGCAGGCGGGCCGATACCGTCCACGCCGCCAGCATCATCAGAATGGTGATCGCGCTAACCACGCGGGCCGAAACGCGGCTGCGTCTCGGCCGCGGCCGCGACCATGGCACCGACAGCGCGTCGCCTCCGTCGTCGACCTTGGAGCGCTGCGGCCGCTCGGTATAGGAGGTAATGGTCATGCTGCCTCCCCTTCGAAGATCGCGTCGGTCAGCTCGCCGCGCGCCGCGGCGAAGGCGGGATCGGCCTTGATGCTGCGAATGGCCTCGCCGGCTGCATAGCGCCGGCTGAAGCCGGTCTCGAAGCTCCACACCACCCGGCCAGGGCCGGGAGCGAGCACAATGATACGGGTTGCCAGCACCAGGGCTTCCTCGATGCCGTGCGTGACCATCAGCACGCCGACCTGGCTTGCCGTCCACAGATCGAGCAGCGTTGTCTGCATGCGTTCGCGTGTCAGCGCATCGAGCGCGCCCAGCGGCTCGTCGAGCAGCAGGAATTGCGGCTCGGCCGCCAGCGCCCGGGCCAGGCCGACCCGCTGGCGCATGCCGCCGGAAAGCTCCCAAATGCGCTTGTCGCCGGCGCCGTCGAGCTTCACCAGCGCCAGAAGCTTGTCGGCGCGCCGCGCCCGTTCAGCCGCCCTGACACCGCGCAGCCTGAGCGCAAAGGCGACATTTTCCCGCGCGGTCAGCCACGGAAACAGCGCGTCGTTCTGGAACACGACGGCGCGCTCAGAGCTTGGCGCCGTGATCGGCCTGCCGCCAATCGTGGCGCGTCCGCGCACAGGCTGGACCAGGCCCGCAGCGACATTGAGCAACGACGTCTTGCCGCAGCCGGAGCGGCCGACCAGGACGACGAAGTCATCCTTGGCGATCTCAATCGACACATTTTCGACCGCCGGCGCCGGCTGACCGTCATAGTGGACCGAGACCTTGTCGAGCACGAGATGCGTCATGGGAACCTCGCCGATATTCCGAATCTGTCTGCCCCGAAGCCGCTCCTCGCAAGCGGTTCGGGGCAGGGAGCACGCGGCGTCAGGGAAGGAGAACCGCGCGCGTTGGCGTCAGTTCGAGGCAAGCGCTTCGCTGACATATTTCGACGACACGTATTCCGAATAATCCGGCAGCACGGCGTCGATCTTGCCCTGCTCCTTGAGGAAGGCCGATGTCGCCTCGACCGCCTTGATCGTGCCGCCACCGAGGAACTTGTCCGAGGCTTGCTCCTCGAGCGTCGGGAAGACATAGCCCCTCAATAGTTGCGGCACGTCCTCCAGATTGGCGCCGGTGATCGTGGCGATCTTCGCCGCTTGCGGCGACGTCACCGACCAGGCGTCCGGCTTGGCCAGGAACTCGGCATAGGCTGCGCCCGTTACTTTGACGAAGTCGCGCACCGCTTCCGGGTTCCTTTCGGCGAAGTCGGTGCGCACGATCCAGGCGTCGAAGGTCGGCGCGCCCCAGGCGGCGACCTGGGAGGAATCCAGCACGACCTTGCCCGTCGTCTTGATCTGGCCGAGTGCCGGATCCCATACATAGGCGGCGTCGATGTCGCCTCGCGCCCATGCCGCCGCGATCTCCGGTGGCCGCAGATTGAGAATATCGACCGACTTCGGGTCGACACCCTCATGCTTCAGCGCGGCAAGCAGGCTGTAATGCGTCGTCGAAACGAAGGGCACCGCCACCTTCTTCCCGGCAAGGTCGGCGGCCTTCTCGATGCCGGCGCCGTTGCGGGCGACAAGGGCCTCGGATTCGCCGATCAGCCCGACAACGAAGATTGTCTGGATTGGAAGCTCGCGGCTCGCCGCCGCCGCCAGCGGGCTCGAGCCGACATAACCGATGTCGACCGAACCGGAAGCGATCGCCGCGATCACGTCGGCGCCGGAATCGAATTTCCGCCAGTCGATTGTCGCCTTGGTCGCGCTCTCATAGGCGCCGTCGGCCTGCGGCACCTTCGAGGGTTCGACCACCGTCTGGTAGCCGATAGTGATCTTGAGGTCCCGCGCATCGGCCGGGCCGAGGAAGGCGGCGCCCGCCAGAGCCGCCGAGGACAAGAGAACGATACGTCGCGAAATGGTGGACATGAAAGGCTCCTGGAAACGAGAAAAACCCGGATTGCGTTTCATAGTCATCTAACTCTATCGTTCTTGTAGAGTTAAATCCTTCCAATCGGTGCGGTCTTGTTAGAAAAAGTCATCTGGCTATGGCAGTTCCCGCGCTTCTGGGTGATGGCCCGGGTGAGAACCATCGTCCTTGCCCGGGAACCTCTTCCACGTCGTCCATGCGCGCAACAACGATTTTCCCGTTTTCGCCCCTGCATCGGCAAATCCATGCTGTGGATGGCCAGGAAATTGGAATCAAGTTCCCTGTGTTCGCGGTTAAGTCTAGTATCCTTATCGACATTGAAGGATTGGAGAGGACGATGAGCGACGCCACCCTCCTTGTTGCCGCGCGCGGCATGCTTTGGCCTTCAAATTCAGGGGCAGAAGCTGCTGTCGGTATTCTCGCCGATCGGGACATTCCTGCCGCCGGCCCGTTTGCCGGTGCGCCATTCGCGGCGGCTTCTGTGCTTCCAAGAGCACAAGCCCCGGCCAAAATGGCCATTGCGGCGTGAAAACGAAGCAAAATCAACGTTTCTCGGCTTGTATATCATGTCACTAGAATTTATCTGTAGTGACAGCTTGGACGCGGCGGGGAGGCACGCCAGGCGTTTCGCAACCGGTGGCCTTGCGTCATCGCATGACAGAGAAACGTGCGGGTTATGCTCACGAAAAAAGGTAAATACGGCCTCAAGGCGCTCGTCCATCTGGCGCGCCTGCCGGTTGGAAAGCTCGCCTTCGTCAACGACATCGCCACAGGAAACAATATTCCGAAGAAGTTCCTCGATGCCATTCTTGGCGAATTGCGCAATGCCGGTTTCGTTCAGAGCCGCAAGGGCAAGGAGGGCGGCTACCGGCTGGCACGCCCGGCGGACGAGATCAAGGTCGGCCACGTCGTGCGCGTGCTCGACGGACCGCTTGCCCCCATTCCTTGCGCCAGCCGCACCCAGTATCAGCGCTGCGAAGACTGCAACGAGGCGACATGCCAAGTCCGACACCTGATGCTCGAGGTCCGGCAGGCCATCGCCGAGGTGCTGGACCAGCGCAGCCTCGCCGAAATGCGCGACATCGCCGGCGACGAGGATTTTTCGGCGGCATTGAAAATCCAGGCCTGAACCAATCTCTCCTGAGCTGGCGACGATCGCCAGGACAGCTGGTTTGCGTATGACCGGGCGCGCTACGCCAAGTTCGATCATCATTGTCGGCGGCGGTGCCAGCGGCGTCGTGCTTGCCGCGCATCTGCTGAAGTCGCCCAATCCCGATCTACGTGTCAGCCTGATCGAAAAACGCCCGCATTTTGGGCAAGGCATGGCCTATTCAACCCTGCTGTCGGCGCATGTGCTGAATGTCAGCGCGTCGGGCATGAGCGCCTATGCCGACGATCCCGGCAATTTCTCGCGCTGGCTGCTTGAACGCGGCCTGGCAACGCCGGAACAGGCGCCGGTCTATGCGCCGCGCAGCGTCTACGCCCGCTATCTCAAGGAGTTGCTCGACGAGCTCGAGGCGCGTGAGCAGCAGACGGGCCGGCTGCGCCTGATCCGCGAGGAGAGCCTGTCGATCTCGCCGACCGCGTCAGGTGTCGAAGTGGCGCTGGCCAACGGCACCAGCGTGGTTGCGCATCTTGCCGTGCTCGCCACCGGCCACGACGAAGAGCCGGGGGCGGGGCAGGGGCATGCGATCAGGATGGGATCCGAGGCGGACACTGCGCTCGACCCCGAAGCCCGAGTCCTGGTGCTGGGCACGGGCTTGAGCATGGTCGATGCCTTCCTGTCGCTCGAGCAGCGCGGCCACCGCGGCGCGATCGTCGCGGTGTCTCGGCGCGGCCTGCTGCCTTCGCCGCATCGCAAGGGCAATCCGATCAAGCTCGACGTTGCCGACATTCCGCTCGGCACCCAGCTTTCCTATTTCGTCGGCTGGTTCCGCGACCTGATCCGGGAAAACCAGAAGGCCGGCATCGACTGGCGCGACGTCGTCGACGGTCTGAGACCCTTCAACCAGATGATCTGGCAGAACTGGCCGTCCTCGGCCAAGCGCCGCTTCGTCGAGCACACCAAGGCCTGGTGGGACATCCACCGCCATCGCATGGCGCCGGAAGTCTACGCCCGCGTTGCCGAGGCGGTGCAAGCGGGCCGCATCCGCCTTGTCGCCGGGCGCGTCGTCGAGATCGCCGCCGGCGACGGTTTCAGCGTACAGGTCCAGTCGCGCCACACGCAGCACCTCGAAAGGTTCGACTTTGCTCGCATCTATGATTGCACAGGCATCGCCAGGGACATCTCGACCACCTCGAACAGCGTGGTGCGGTCGCTGGTCGAGCGTGGGCTGGCACGGCCGGATCCGCTGCGCCTCGGCCTCGACGTGACCGCGAACTGCGAGGTCATCGCCGGCGACGGCACGGTATCCGCCAAGATCCTCGCCGTCGGGCCACTGACGCGCGGCACCTTCTTCGAAATCGACGCCATTCCCGATATTCGCGTGCAGTGCGCGCGGCTGAGCAAGCGCTTGCTCGGATGAGGCCGCCTCTGTCTTGACGCGATCTCGGATGCAAGACCGCTGCCGTCGGGTGAAAAGATCTCGACCGCATAGCCGCGTTCGGTGAAGGCGAACCAGGGGTGCGGGAGCTCGCTCCACCAGAAGCCGACCGTCCAGCCCGTGGTGGTCGAGACAGCCGGGTTGGCGATGACGCCACACGTTTCGGCTGTCTCGCATTGACCGGATCGGTGTCGCGGACGCTCATCTTCGTTCTCCTCCATGGATTTTGTGGACGGCCAGGCCGTGAGCCGCGACCCTGGCCAGATGACCGGGCAAATTCTGCTTCCGTCGTCACCGTGCCTTGCCTACCATGGCGCATGACCCAACGCGGAAGACTCTACGGCTGTCCGGTCGAGTTCGCGCTCGACGCGCTCGGCGGCAAATGGAAGACGGTGATCCTGGCGCGCATCAAGGAACAGCCGATGCGCTATTCCGACCTGCGCCGGCTGATCCCCTCGCTCTCGGACAAGATGCTGACGCAGCGCCTGGCCGAGCTTGTCGAGATCGGCTTCGTCACGCTCGAGACGTCGCCCGACGGCAAGGGGCGCTACGCCTTGACCGGTCGCGGCGGTGATCTCGCCGCTGCGCTCCAGGCACTCTATGACTGGGGCAGCGTGCATGGCCGCGCCGAGGGCGTGCGTTTTCGCACCGATGGCGCAGCCACCACCTAGATCAATTCCGGGAAAAGCGCGGAGCGGTTTTTCCATCTGCAATTGCCTGAAAACAAAGGCATAGAGCGGTTCGGCGTTCCCGTGAAACGGTGGGTCGCGCCGGCAAGCCGACTGCCCTCAACCCGCACCGGCAAGCGCGCTGCAGAAGCTTGCGACGTCGGTGACGACGGCTTCGCCGAGGAAGCGTAGCGTCGCCATCGAGCGGGCGCGCGCTTCGCGGTTCCCGAAGCCACAGGCGTCCTCGATTACCATAGCGACGAAGCCATTGTCGGTCGCCTGGCGAACGGTCGGCTCGATGCCGATCTCCATGGCGATGCCAGCGAGCGCTATCGTGCGCACGCCGCAATCGCGCAAGGCAAAGCCGAGCGCGGTGGAATCGAAGGCCGACATCGTGAGCTTGTCGAACACCGCCTCGTCATCGCGGGGTTCCAGCTCGGGCACGATCCGCGTCGCTTCGGCATCGCGCGGGAACCACGGCTCGACCGTGTCGGGGCTGTCGCGCCGCTGCCAGGCCATGGCGGTGCGCAGCTGCGTCGCGCCCATCCATTTGCGCGGCAGCGACAGATGGCGCGTGAACGCCACCCGCATTCCGGCCATGCGCGCCGCTTCCAGCACCGTGCCGGTACGCTCGACGATGGTCGCGGCGCCGGCCACCTGGCGGCAGATGCCGACCTGCATGTCGTAGACCACCAGCGCCGTGCGGCGCGGATCGCACCACTCAGCCAGGCTGGCCGGGATTTCGATCCCGTCGCTCGCCCGGATCATGCCGCAGTCCGGTCCCATGGCTTGGCGATATCGACCGTCGGATCGAACAGGAATTCCAGCGGCAATGGCGCGTCGAAGGCGATGAAGTGCCATTCCAGCAGCCCGGCCTTGGACAGCGGGAAGTCCTCGGTGTAGCGCCGCGCTTCCGCGACGCTGTCGAGCTCGAAGACGATGATGACGCCGCCAATATCGCCGCGCGCATAATTCTCGCGCACGATCCCCGCCTTCCAGAGCCGCCAGACATTCGAAACTTCGTCGCGCAGATAAGGCCGCAAATCGTCGAGCGTGACGCCGGGCCTGAAATTGTCATAGGCAAGAATCTTCATCGGCCGTTCCCTGCATTGCTGTTCGCCCAACGCCGGGTAGCATGGCGGAATCGGCGGCGGCAACGAACGAGATGGTGCGTTTAGTCCCAGGCAGGTTCTGCAAATCTTTTGCCCTGCCTGCAGGCCGGCGAAGCTTTCGCGAAATTCCATTCCCCTGCTGGCCGCCGGATTGGCACGATCTATCTTCTTTCCAACGGCAAACGGCTGGAAAAGACGGTAGGTTGCCGTCTTCCAGGGCGGTTGCTCATTCTGGCAACGGAGCATCTGACATGAGCAAGCACAAGATCGTGGCACCGGACGATGCATCGTCCCGCCTGCGCCCGCCCTATGCCTCGGTTCTCGACCTGATCGGGCAGACACCGGTCGTCGAGCTGACCAAATTCGACATCGGCAAGTGCCGGCTGTTCATCAAGCTCGAAAGCCAGAATCCCGGCGGCTCGATCAAGGACCGCATCGCGCTGTCGATGATTGCCGCCGCCGAAAAACAGGGCAAACTGAAACGCGGCGGGACGATCGTGGAGGCGACCGCCGGCAATACCGGTCTTGGTCTCGCCCAGGTCGGCATCCCCAAGGGCTACCGCATCATCCTCGTCGTGCCCGACAAGATGTCGCGCGAAAAAATCCAGCATCTGCGGGCGCTCGGCGCGGAAGTGCGCATGACGCGTTCCGATGTCGGCAAGGGCCATGCCGAATATTATCAGGACATGGCCGAAAAGATCGCCGCCGAGTTGCCCGGCGCCTTCTACGCCAACCAGTTTGCCAACCCGGCCAATCCGCTGGCCCACGAAACCTCGACCGGGCCGGAAATCTTTCAACAGCTCGGAGGCGATGTCGATGCGGTGGTCGTCGGCGTCGGCTCCGGCGGCACGCTGACCGGGCTTGGCCGCTATTTTGCGAAAGTCTCGCCGAAGACCGAGATGATTTTGGCCGATCCGGTCGGCTCGGTGCTGGCACCGTTGATCAAGACCGGCAAGATGGTAGAGGCCGGAAGCTGGACCGTCGAAGGCATCGGCGAGGATTTCGTGCCGCCCAATGCCGATCTGTCGCTGGTCAGGAAGGCCTATTCCATCCCCGACAAGCAGAGCATGCTTGCGGTGCGCGACCTACTTTCGAAGGAAGGCATTCTCGCCGGCTCGTCGTCCGGTACGCTGCTTTCGGCAGCGCTCCGCTATTGCCGCGAGCAGACCGTGCCGAAGCGCGTCGTTACCTTCGTCTGCGACAGCGGCAACAAGTACCTGTCGAAAGTCTTCGACGATTTCTGGCTGGTCGAGCAGGGCCTGGCCGAGCAGGAGCAGCATGGCGATCTGCGCGACCTGGTCATGCGCACGCTCCGCACCGGCGATGTCGTGTCCGTCGGCCCGGACGAAAGCCTGCTCAACGCCTATGGCCGCATGCGCCGATCGGATGTCTCGCAGCTGCCGGTGCTGGACGAGGGCAAGCTCGTCGGCATCATCGACGAAAGCGATATCCTCGCCAAGGTCGAAGGCCCCTATGACAGCCGCTGGGACCGCTTCAAGGCCCCGGTCAGTACGGCTATGACCTCTACCCTGCACACGCTGCAAGCCAGCCAGACGCTGGACGCGTTGCTGCCGGTCTTCGATCGCAACGAGGTCGCCATCGTCTTCGACGGCGACGAATTCATCGGCCTGATAACACGCATCGACCTGATCAACCATCTGAGGCGCGCCCGATGACCGTCAAAGCCACCGTATCGGGCAAAAACCGCCTCGCCTTTTCGACGCGCACCATCCATGGCGGCCAGAGCCACGACCCGACGACGGGCGCGGTGATCGTACCGATCTATGCAACTTCGACCTACGGTCAGCAGAGCCCGGGCGTGCACAAGGGCTTTGAATATGCCCGCAGCCAGAACCCGACCCGCTTCGCCTTCGAGCGCGCGGTGGCCGACCTCGAAAGCGGCACCGCCGCCTTCGCCTTCGCTTCGGGGCTGGCGGCGATCGCAACCATTTTCGAATTGCTCGATTCAGGCGCGCATATCGTCGCGACCGACGACATCTATGGCGGCACGTTCCGGCTGCTGGAACGGGTGCGCAAGCGCTCGGCCAATTTGCAGGTCGACTTCGTCGACTTCACCGACCTTGCCGCGGTCGAGGCGACGATCCGCCCGGAAACCAAAATGCTCTGGGTCGAGACGCCGACCAACCCGCTGCTGCGTGTCGTCGACCTCGAAGGCGTCGCAGCACTTGCCAGGCGCAAAGGCGTGCTCTCAGTCGCCGACAACACTTTCTGCAGCCCCTATCTGCAGCGGCCGCTGGAGCTCGGCATCGACGTCGTGGTCCATTCGACGACGAAATACCTCAACGGCCATTCCGACATGGTCGGCGGCGTCGCCGTGATCGGCGACAACAAGGATCTCGCCGACCGGCTGAAATTCCTGCAGAACGCCATCGGCGCCATTTCAGGGCCGTTCGACAGTTTCCTGGCGCTGCGCGGACTGAAGACGCTGGCGCTGAGGATGGAGCGTCATTCGTCGAACGGCCAGAAGATCGCGCACTGGCTGGAAAGCCGTCCCGACATCCGCCGTGTCATCTATCCCGGCCTGCCCAGCCACCCGCAGCACGCCATCGCCAGGCGGCAGATGCACGCCTTCGGCGGCATGATCACGGTCGAGCTCGACCGCGACCTCGCCGGCACCAAACGCTTCCTCGAACATACGCAACTGTTCACGCTGGCCGAAAGCCTCGGCGGCGTCGAAAGCCTGATCGAGCACCCAGCGCTGATGACGCACGGCTCGATCCCGGCGAAAAAACGCGCCGAGATCGGGATTTCGGATTCGCTGGTGCGGTTGTCGGCCGGGATCGAGGACGGCGACGATCTGATCGCGGATCTGGATCAGGCGCTGGCGAGTTGAAGGGGCTGTGTGGCGGGCAACCGCTTCCGTATCAGGGAAGTGTCTCGCCATGGGGATCCTCGATCGGTTGAGACGTACGTGCGCCGTGCCGATCGATATATAGCGACCGGCGACGGGTTTCTGATCGTCTACCTACGAAAAGCGCCAATCTTCCTTTTCGATCAGGTCTGCCAGCCCGATGCAAGTTATGCCCTCGAAACGGCAAACATCGGGAATCCTCATTCTACCGGGATGTTCTTCGGTGACTACGGCGCAGGAATTTCCTTGAGATGACGCAAAGGCAATTACGAAAGGATCTCCGCCTGAGCGCCCTTTGACTGTGTCGACTAGAGCGTCGGACGTTCAGTTTGAATCGCGAGGGATTGAACGAAGCCGCTGACGCGTCATTTGGTGCGTGGGTTTGCGGATGACGCTTCTGTTTTGAAGGATTGCGGCTGTTGAA
>NZ_JAMYUA010000075.1:0-17342 GCF_040322715.1 Mesorhizobium sp. M0106
ACGGACGGCTCCCTTGTTTGAGATCTCAACGAACTCATTCTGGCACATCCGATGCCGTCGGGCGCCGTCCACCCCATCATGCCGTCACGTCAGCCGAAGAATACAGCGGCTCAGAACGGCGCTTGTATCCGCAACTGTGCCAGCTACCCTTCAGCCATGACCGGCTATACCTACATGACCGCGAGCCAGAAGCGCGGCACGATCTACATCGGCGTCACCAACGATCTCGGCCGCCGCATGCCGGAGCACAAATCCGCCCAAGGTTCGCGCTTCACCGGCCGCTACGGCGTGCAGCGCCTGGTCTGGTACGAGGAACATTTCGACATTCGTGACGCCATTCAGCGCGAGAAGTCGCTGAAGCGCTGGCCGCGGCAGTGGAAGATCGAGCTGATCGAGAAGACCAATCCAGAGTGGTTCGAGCTTTTTCGCGGAACGGGGTGGTAGTTCGGTTCTGGTCCGCAGGCGCACTGCCGCGTGGTAACGGCATGGATCCCAGGGGCTGCGCCGCGTCGCTTTGCTCCTTGCTCCACCCTGGGATGACGAATTGGAGGGATATTTCAGCCAATCTCCAAGTTTTGCGATTTGCCACTGAACGGAACTATCGACGTTCGCTGCCGATGACCGCAACCTGTCAAAATCACTATGCGGCGGAACTCGCTTCCGGGGGGACGCGCAGCCAGAGCGCCTTTTCGCCCAATGTGCCAACCATGCCCGCGTGCGCGGTGCGCTCGGCATCGGTCAGGCGCGAGGGCAAGGCGATCGGCCGCACACCGATCGAAATATCGATGTCGTCGACATTCTGCCTGCCGCCCGCCGGAGTCAGGATGCTGTCGAGGATGAGGCTTGCCTGCTTGCCGCCGATGAGCTCGATATAGACCTCGGCCAGCAATTCCGAATCGAGCAGCGCGCCGTGCTTGGTGCGGCGGCCGTTGTCGATGCCGTAGCGGCGGCAGAGCGCATCGAGCGAATTGGGGCCTATCGGATGCTTGCGGCGCGCCAGCGCCAGCGTGTCGACGATCCGTCCCGGATCGATGGCCGGATGGCCAAGCCGGCCGAATTCGAGATTGAGGAAGCCGATGTCGAAGCCGGCATTGTGCGCGACCAGCTTGGCGCCGTCGATGAAGGCCAGAAACTCCTCGGCGATCTCCATGAAAGTCGGCTTGCCCTGAAGATCGGCGGCGCTGATGCCGTGCACGGCCTGCGCCTCGTGATGGATCTGGCGGCCTTGCGGGTTGATGTATTTGTGGAAGGTTCGGCCGGTCGGGAAGCGGTTGACCAGCTCGACGCCGCCAAGCTCGATGACGCGGTCCTCGCGCGTGTCGAGGCCGGTGGTTTCCGTATCGAAGATGATCTCACGCATCGAATCAGTCCACTGGTTCCGGCATCATTCTAGCCGAATCACACCTGGAACAAAATGGCAACAGGTAAAGCGGGCTGCAAGCCTCTTAACCAGGCCTGGCTGCCTTATCCCCGACTAGTTCGGCGACGATCGCATTGACAGCCGCGCGCGCCGCATCAAAGCCCTGGCCGGTGTCGATGACGAAGTCGGCGCGCCGGCGCTTTTCGGCGTCGGCAACCTGCCTGGCCAGGATCGACGCCAGTTTCTCCTCGCTCATGCCCGGGCGCGCCAGCACGCGGGCGCGCTGGACTTCAGGCGGCGCGGTGACGACCACGACCTTGTCGACGCGATCACGGCCGCCGGTCTCGAACAGCAGCGGTATATCGAGCACGGCAAGCGGCGCGCCGGCGGCACGATGTTCAGCCAGGAAGGCATCGGCATCGGCACGGACCAACGGATGGATGATCGCTTCCAGACGTTTCAGGGCGGCGGCGTCGCCGAGCACCCGTTCGGCCAGCTTTGTGCGATCGACCGCACCGGATCGGGTGGTCCCGGGAAAGGCCGCCTCGACCATGGGGGCGGCCTGGCCGGCATAGAGGCGATGCACCGCCTCGTCGGAATCATGGACCGGCACGCCGGCCTCGGCAAACATCTTTGCGGTGGTCGACTTGCCCATGCCGATCGATCCGGTGAGGCCGAGCACGATCATTTTATCGCGCCGATATCGGCGATGATCATTTGCCGCAGTTCGGCGGTGACCTGCGGCCTGGTGCCGAACCAGCGCTCGAAGCCGGGCACCGCCTGGTGCAGCAGCATGCCGAGCCCATCGACGGTTCTCAGGCCGCGCGCTTTGGCCGCGGCAAGGAGCGGCGTCTCCAGTGGCACGTAGACGATGTCGGTGACGATGGCGCCGTCCGGCAGTCTGCGGGGATCGGCGGACAGGCCTTCATTGCCATGCATGCCGAGCGCTGACGTGTTGACCAGCAAGCCGGCATCTTCGAGCAATTCGCCGGTCGCCGCCAAGCCATGGGCGGAGACGCCGGCACCAAAGCGGTCGCGCAGCTCCTGCGCCCTCGCAAGCGTCCGATTGACGATGCGGATGTCGCTGACGCCGCGCTGCTTCAGCGCATGAATAACCGCGCGAGCGGCGCCACCGGCGCCGAGCACCACGGCGCGGCCGTTGGCCGCCCAGCTCGGTGCATATTCGTCCAGATTGGCGGCAAAGCCATGGGCATCGGTGTTGCCGCCCCACAATTCGCCATTCTCGAACCACAGCGTGTTGACCGCACCGATCTGTTCGGCGTCGGCGTCACGCCGCTTGGCCAAAGCGAAGGCGGCTTCCTTGTGCGGGATGGTGACGTTGCCGCCGCGATAGCCTTGTGCCTGCAGCGTCTGCAGGAATTCGGCAAACGCCTCCGGTGCAACGTCGATGGCCTCGTAGACGCCGCCGATACCGTATTTCGCCAGCCAGTAGCCGTGGATCTTCGGAGACCTGGAATGCGCGATCGGGTGGCCCGTGACAAACGCCTTTTTCGTGGCCTCAGCCATCGATCGCCCCGAACTCACGCAGCTTGGCCAGCACCGGCAAAAGTGGCAGGCCGACAATAGTAAAATAGTCGCCTTCGATTTTTTCGAACAGCTGGATGCCTTCGCCTTCGATCTGGTAAGCGCCGACGCTGGACAACGCTTTGGCGCCGACGCGCGCAAGATGGCGGCCGATGAAGGCCGGATCGAGCTTGCGCATGGTCAGGCTGGCGATGCCGACATGCCGCCACAGAACCTGGCCGTCACGGCCGAGCACGACGGCGCTGTTGAGATGATGCATCTTGCCCGACAGCGCCAGCAGATGACGGCGCGCTCCTTCCATGTCGGCCGGCTTATGGAACAGCTCGTCGCCGAGCGACAGCGTCTGATCGCAGCCGAGCACCAGGGCGCCGGGCTTGCGCTCGCTGACGTCGGTGGCCTTGGCTTCGGCAAGCACCAGGGCGACGTCCTCCGGCGACACGCCACTATTCTGCAGCGGCGCCTCGAGCGCGCGCTCATCGACAGAAGCCGGAACCGCTTCGACAGTGACGCCGGCATTGACGAGCAGCGCCTTGCGGAACGGGCTGCCCGAGGCAAGGATGATTTTTTCAGCCATTTTTTTCGCCTGATCTTTCCTTCTCCCCTTGTGGGAGAAGGTGGATTGGCGCGCAGCGCCAAGACGGTTGAGGGGTGCTGGACGGAGTGCAGGTGATGCCAAGCTGGAACACCCCTCATCCGAGCGAGCTTCGCTCGACCACCTTCTCCCACAAGGGGAGAAGGTAAGGACCACCCACAGCACAAGCGCCCAAAACCCTAGCGCGTCTTGCCGCGCAGGGCAACGATGGCCGCCGCCGTCTCCTCGATCGAACGGCGGCTGACGTCGATCATCGGCCAGCCATGCCGCGTGCATATCTGGCGGGCATAGGTGAGCTCTTCCGCGATCGCGGCGCGGTCGACATAATCGGTCGGCTCATAGGCGCTGGTGCCGAGAATGCGGTTCTGCCGGACTTGCGATATGCGTTCGGCGGTGGCGACCAGGCCGACGATCAGCGGTCTCCTGGCATTGACCAGGGTTTCGGGCACCGGTACGCCGAGCACAATCGGAATGTTGGCGGTCTTGATGCCGCGATTGGCGAGATAGATGCTGGTCGGCGTCTTCGAGGTGCGGGAGATGCCGACGAGCACGATGTCGGCATCATCCATATTGGCCGGCAGCTGACCATCGTCATGCTCCATGGTGAAGTTGAGCGCGTCGATGCGGCGGAAATATTCGGCGTCCAGCACATGCTGGGCGCCCACGCGTCGGCCGGCAGGCGTGCCGAGATAGGACTGGAACACCGTCAGCACCGGCTCCAGCACCGAGACGCAAGGCAGGCCCATGGCCGCGCAGCGTTCGTCGATACCGCGGGCAAGCTTCTGGTCGACCACCGTGTAGAGGATGATGCCCGGCTCCTCCTCGATGTCCTCGAACACCTTCGTCACCTGCTTTTCGGTGCGGATGAGCGGGTAGATATGTTCGATGGCGCGCGCATCCTTGTATTGCGCGGAAGCCGCGCGGCCGGCGGCCAGCAGCGTTTCGCCGGTGGCGTCTGAAATCAGATGAAGGTGAAAGAAGCTCTGCGGTTTGTTCACAGGATACATTCCAGGCTGTGGGCCGATGTGGATAAGCCGGGCGGAAAACTCGGCCACCGCAAAGCGACTGTATCAGATGGCGGTTTGTCCACAATTCGATGTGCTGTCGGCTTCTCCGGGCGGTTGGGGACAAGTCCGGGGACGGAGCTTTTTGCCTTCGCTTCATCCACAGGGGCAATTTCCCTGGCCTGGCGGCAACGCATTGACTCCAGTCGTAAATTCCCGGTTTTCCACAAAGTCCTGCAATCCCGCTGGAGAAGCGCGCGACAATATGCTGGCTGGTCTTTTCGAGGGCAAAGCGGGACAGGAGGCAACCACCACAACCAACAGACTCTTAGAATCATAAGATTCCTAAAAATAGAATATTTAATTATAGGGAAGCCTGGAAAGGCGAGCGCTCAATGCCTCAAGACCGGATCGTGCTGGACGTGTTGAGAGGCAAAGCGGCGTTTCCGCCGCCGCTCTGGATGATGCGCCAGGCCGGCCGCTATCTGCCGGAATACCGGGAGACGAGGAGACGGGCCGGATCGTTCCTCGATCTTTGCTACGACCCGGATCTCGCCGTCGAAGTGACGCTGCAGCCGATCGAACGCTTCGGCTTCGACGCATCGATCCTGTTTTCCGATATTCTTGTCGTGCCGCATGCGCTCGGCCGCGACGTGCGCTTCGAGGAAGGACGCGGCCCGCTGCTGACGCCGATCACGGCTGCGGAAATTGCGGCTCTCGACGGCGAAACGTTTCACGTGAATCTCGAGCCGGTCTACGAGACGGTGCGGCGGTTGCGCGCCAGACTGCCTGATGAAACGACGCTGATCGGCTTCTGCGGTGCGCCCTGGACGGTGGCGACCTACATGATTGCCGGCCACGGTAGGCCCGACCAGGCGCCGGCCAGGCTGTTCGCCTATCGCGAGCCGGCGGCCTTTCTTAGGCTGCTGAAGGTGCTCGCCGACCATTCGGCTGCCTATCTGATCCGCCAGATCGAGGCCGGCGCCGACGTGGTGCAGATCTTCGATTCGTGGTCAGGCGTACTCGACGAAGCGTCTTTCGAGTTGTTCTGCGTCGAGCCGGTGGCCTCGATCGTCCGGCAAGTGAAGGCTGCCCATCCCAATGTTCCGATCATCGGCTTTCCCAAGGGCGCGGGAGATCACTATCGAAGCTATCGCCAGAAGACCGGCGTGACCGGGCTGGGCCTCGACTGGACCGTGCCATTGTCGACCGCGAAGGAATTGCAGCGTGACGGCGCCGTGCAGGGCAATCTCGATCCGCTGCGGCTTGTAGCCGGCGGCAAGGCGCTTGACGACGGCGTGGGGGCGATCTTGAAGGCGCTGGGCGACGGGCCGCTGATCTTCAATCTCGGCCACGGCATCACGCCGGAGACGCCGCTCGCTCATGTCGAGCGGATGGTCAAGCTGGTGCGGAGCGCATCGTGACGATGATGGGCGCGGACAATGCGAACGGCACCAACACCGGTAAGGGCGCGATGCGCCGCGCGGCAATCGCGATCGCCATTTTCCTGGTGCTGGCCGGGCTGCTGTTGCTGTTCGGGCCCGATGATTTCTATCCCTGGGCGAAGGCGATCCATGTGATTGCCGTCATCTCCTGGATGGCTGGCATGCTCTATTTGCCGCGCTTGCTGGTCTATCATGCCGATGCCGAAAAAGGCTCCGTCCAGTCGGAGACTTTCAAGGTGATGGAGCGCCGCCTGCTGCGCGGCATCATCAATCCGGCAATGGTGATCACCTGGGCATTCGGCCTGTGGCTCGCCTGGAAAGGCTTTGGTTTTCAAGGCGGCTGGCTGCATGCCAAGATCGCTGCGGTGGTTGGCCTGTCGGCCGTGCATGGCTATCTCGCCGCCGCCGTCCGGAAATTTGCCGAAGACCGCAATGAAAAATCGGCAAGGCACTGGCGGATCGTCAATGAGATCCCTACATTGCTGATGATCGTCATCGTCGTCCTGGTTATCGTGAAACCGTTCTGACGTCTTCGGTTGCCCGCAAAAGGCGGCTTGCTCTTTCAACCGACCGACGATAAAAGACGGGTCTTCCTTCCCGTCATGCGCCGCCCATTTATCGCTTCGGCCGCGCCCGGCATTTGTCGCATCCCGCCGATATTTTTCCCAAAGCTTACTCAGAGTCCGTCTAATGATGCAAGAAATGAAACTCACAGAGTTCAAGAACAAGAAACCGCCAGAGCTGATCGCTTATGCGGAATCGCTCGAAGTCGAGAACGCCAGCGTCATGCGCAAGCAGGAGCTGATGTTCGCGATCCTGAAGAGGCTGGCGACCCAGGATATCGAGATCATCGGCGACGGCGTCGTCGAAGTGCTGCAGGACGGCTTTGGCTTCCTGCGCTCTGCCAATGCCAACTATTTGCCAGGTCCCGACGACATCTATATTTCACCGTCGCAGATCCGGCGGTTCTCGCTGAAGACCGGCGATACGGTTGAAGGGCCGATCCGCAGCCCGAAAGAGGGCGAGCGCTATTTCGCGCTGCTCAAGGTCAACACGATCAATTTCGACGACCCGGAAAAAATCCGCCACAAGATCCACTTCGACAATCTGACGCCGCTTTATCCGACGTCGCGGCTGAAGATGGAGATGGAGGTTCCGACCTCCAAGGATATTTCGGCGCGCGTCATCGACCTGGTGGCGCCGCTCGGCAAGGGCCAGCGCGCGTTGATCGTGGCGCAGCCGCGCACCGGCAAGACGGTGCTGCTGCAGAACATCGCCCATTCGATCACCACCAACCATCCGGAATGCTATTTGATCGTGCTTCTGATCGACGAGCGGCCGGAGGAAGTCACCGACATGCAGCGCTCGGTGAAGGGCGAGGTGGTGTCGTCGACGTTTGACGAGCCGGCGGTGCGCCACGTCCAGGTTGCCGAAATGGTTATCGAGAAGGCCAAGCGCCTGGTCGAGCACGGCCGTGACGTCGTCATCCTGCTGGATTCGATCACCCGCCTCGGCCGCGCCTACAACACCGTCGTGCCGTCATCCGGCAAGGTGCTGACCGGTGGTGTCGACGCCAACGCGCTGCAGCGGCCGAAGCGCTTCTTCGGTGCTGCCCGCAACATCGAGGAAGGCGGCTCGCTGACCATCATCGCCACGGCGCTGATCGATACCGGCAGCCGCATGGACGAGGTCATCTTCGAAGAGTTCAAGGGCACCGGCAATTCGGAAATCGTGCTCGACCGCAAGGTGGCGGACAAGCGCATCTATCCGGCCATGGACATCCTCAAATCCGGCACCCGCAAGGAAGACCTGCTGGTTCCGCGCCAGGACCTGCAGAAGATCTTCGTGCTGCGCCGCATCCTGGCGCCGATGGGAACGACCGACGCCATCGAGTTCCTTATCGACAAGCTCAAGCAGACCAAGACCAACGCGGATTTCTTCGATTCGATGAATACGTAAAGGTGGCAAAGGCGCTGTCCCGCCGGCGTTCCGGTTCTGTGCACCTCGACCTATCGATGGCTTAACTGCCGCTCGAGTTCCTCAGCGTCGGTTATCACCGGCAGGCAGACCTGCCCCGTGCAGAGCCAGGCGCCGGGCTCGGCCGTTGGCGGCAGGACGCCGCCTGGCAAGGCTGGCAGATTTGTCGCCGAGCCAACAGGCACGACGATGTCCACCCGGCGCGGGTCTGGATTTCGATTCGCAACCCGAACAAGCCTTGGAATCTCCGGTCTATCCACGATCACCAGCTTCAGCGGTTCAAGCGCCAAGGCACAGGCATTGACTATACCCGCCTGGCCATAGCCCTGGTGCTCCGCCCGCCCGCCCGCGTGCTCTGCGACTGTCCAGGCTTTTTCCCAGAGATCGAGATCGCCCGAAAGCGACGACAATCGGACCAGAGCCTCGATGATCTGGCCGGTAGCGGAAGGAATGGCTTCGTCGACATCGCCGCGGATGCGGATGGGCACATCCGCGCTGTCGGACGCGGTCAGATAGTAGCCGGTCTTGTCGCTGTCCCGGTGCCAAAGATCGAGTTGCTCAATGAAGTTCCCGGCGCGATCGATGTAGCCGGGATTGCCGGTCGCCTCGAACAGTGAGATGGCGGCGTTGGCCATGGCGGCATAGTCGCTCGACAGAGCCGGAAACAGCTTCTTTGCGCCGAGCATCGAATGCGGCAGGCGGCCGTCACGTCCGGCAGCCGCCATCGCGGCAAAGGCCGTTGCCGCCGCTTCGATCCAGTCGGATCGGCCAAGCGACCGTCCGGCCTCGGCAAGGGCTGCGATCATCAAGCCGTTCCAGTCGGTCAGGGCCTTGCCGTCACGCCCGGGCCGCACGCGCTGTTCCCTCGCTGCCAGCAGCCTGTGCTTGAGCGGAAACAGAAGGTCACGATCGACGACGCTCTGCGCCTGTTGAGCATCAGTCTGGCAAATGATCGGCTTGCCTTCCCAACCATGCGGACCGGCAAGCGTGAAGTATTTGAAAAACAATGCTGAATCGTCGCCAAGGGCTGCTTCGAGCTCATCCCTGCTCCAGGTGTAGAACAACCCCTCCTCGCCCTCGCTATCGGCATCAAGGCTGGCGGCAAAGGCATCGCCCTCGACTCGCATTTCGCGCAACAGCCAAGCAATCGTCTCTTCGATTCGCAGCCGGAACAATTCCTTGCCAGTCGACGCATAGGCCCAATTGCACAAGCGCATGAGCTGGGCATTGTCGTAGAGCATTTTTTCGAAATGCGGGACCAGCCATTCGGCGTCGGTCGAGTAGCGGCTGAGTCCGCCGCCAATATGGTCATAGATGCCGCCGGCCAGCATCTTTTCGAGGCTGAGGAGAACGGCGTCGCGGTGCGATGCGGTGCCGTCGCGCAGCCAGGACAGCCAGAGGCTCTGCATGAACGGCGCGTTGGGGAATTTCGGCGCGCCGCGCAGACCGCCCAAATCGCGGTCGATCATGCCGTCAATGCCATTGGCGAGGTTCGCCAGCATGCCGCGGTCGAGCACGGCCTTGGCATGGCTGCCAGCCAGCCGCGTCTCGACATGCGTGGTCAGGCCGTCGGCATTCTGGTTAACGCTTTCTTTCTTCTCCCGCCAAGCCTTGTCAACCGCCTCCAGCACCTGGACGAAACCCGGCCGGCCGTAGCGGGCTTCGCGCGGAAAGTAAGTGCCGCCCCAGAACGGCTTGCCCTTCGGCGTCAGGAACATGGTCAGCGGCCAGCCGCCCTGCTCGCCCATCGAGGATAACGCCGCCATGTAGATCTGGTCGATGTCGGGGCGCTCCTCGCGGTCGACCTTGATATTGACGAAGAGACGGTTCATGACGGCGGCGACGTCGTCGTTCTCGAAGCTCTCATGCGCCATGACGTGGCACCAATGGCACGCGGCGTAGCCGACAGAGAGCAGGATCGGACGCTGCAGCACCTTTGCTTCGGCCAGAGCGGCGGGCGACCATGGCCGCCAGTGCACTGGATTGCCGCTGTGCTGCTGCAGATAGGGGCTGGCCTCTTCGGCAAGCAGGTTTTTTGCAGGCAATGTCACGGCGTTACTCGATGGCGGATTGAACAAGCATAGCTAGGGCGCTTCGGCAGAGCGGGCAAATGATTTCAAAAGACTCCATCGTGGCGCTGTCGAGCGGGCGCCTGCCGGCCGGCATTGCGGTGATCCGGATTTCGGGGCCGCAGAGTCGATTCGTTTTCGAAACGATTGCGGGATCGAAGGTGCCAACCCGCGTTGCCACCTATCGCAAGTTCCGGGCGCCCGACGGATCGGTGCTGGACAGCGGCCTGGTCGTCTTCTTTGCCGGCCCCGACAGTTTTACCGGCGAGGACGTTGCAGAGTTCCATGTGCATGGCGGGCGCGCCGTTGTGGCGAGGATGCTGGAAACGATCGCCTCCTTCGACGGCGTCAGGCACGCCGAGCCTGGCGAATTCGCCCGCCGCGCCTTTCTCAACGGCAAGCTCGATCTGGTCGAAACCGAGGCGCTGGCCGATCTCATCAACGCCGAGACCGAGGCGCAGCGGCGCTTTGCCGTTCACAACGCCCAAGGCGTGCAGAGCGAACTCTATCTGGGCTGGCGCCGACGGCTGATCCACGCCCGCGCGATGATCGAGGCCGAGATCGACTTTGCCGACGAGGATGACGTGCCGGGCTCGGTCGCCGATACAGTCTGGTCCGATGTCCGGGCGATGATCGGGGAAATAGAGCGCCACGTCGCCGGCTTTCGTGCCGCCGAAATCATCCGCGACGGGTTCGAAGTGGTAATCCTCGGCGCGCCGAATGCTGGCAAGTCCAGCCTGTTCAACGCCTTGGCGCGGCGCGAAGCGGCCATCGTCACCGACGAGCCGGGCACGACCCGCGACCTGCTCGAGGTGGTACTGGACCTTGAGGGGATGCGGGTTAGGGTAACCGACACCGCCGGTCTGCGCGAGGCGCCCGGCAAGATAGAGGCGATCGGCATCGAGAAGGCCAGGACCAAGGCGCACAGCGCTGATCTGCTGTTGCTGCTGGAGGATCTGGCGGAGCCAATCGCGATCGGTGTGCTGCCGGGCGACATGCCGATGCTGAGGGTCGGAACAAAAATTGACCTGCTGGGGGGCAAGTCACCCTCGGCTGCGGTGCACTATGATTTCGCTATCTCGACACGGGACGGCACGGGTCTGGCCGTGTTGCTGGACGAGATCGGGCGTCGCGCCGCAGTCCAGATCGGCGAGGCCGGCGATATCCTGCCGTCGCGGCTGCGGCACGTCGAGCTGCTCAATGAGACGAAACGCTTCCTGCTCGCAGCAGTGGCCAGTGGTGATCGCGGGCAGGAGCTGCGGGCCGAGGAGCTGCGCCTGGCGGCGGACCGGCTCGGACGAATCGTCGGGTCGGTCGATGTAGAGGATATGCTGGACGTTATCTTCTCGCAGTTCTGTATCGGCAAATGACTCACGTGAAACATTGCCAAGTGCCGAGATGCGGGCGTGTCGCTAGCCTTGCTCGCGTAGTGGCGGGAAGCCGGTGATGATTCACGTGAAACACGTAGCGATGAACGCAGACGGAATTGTTTCACGTGAAACGACTAGTTGGTGTCCTTGACAGTGCAGGCTCACGGGCACATGTGTCGGCAGATTTGAATCGGAATATACAAATGACCAATCGCTACGATGTGGTGGTGGTGGGTGGCGGCCATGCTGGGTGCGAGGCGGCCAGCGCTGCCGCGCGTGCCGGCGCCAGGACGGCGCTGGTGACGCTGCGCTTCGACACGATCGGCGTGATGTCTTGCAATCCGGCGATCGGCGGCCTCGGCAAGGGCCATCTGGTTCGCGAGATCGACGCCATGGACGGGCTGATGGGCCGCGTCGCCGATGCCGCCGGCATCCAGTTCCGCCTGCTCAACCGCCGCAAGGGGCCAGCGGTGCGTGGTCCGCGAACGCAGGCCGACCGAAAACTCTATCGCCTCGCCATGCAGGCGGCAATCCGCCAGCAGGCTGGCCTCGATGTCATCGAAGGCGAGGTGCTGGATTTCGAAATCAACAACGGGGAAATCGACGACGGACGCATCGCGGCGGTGCTGCTGGCGGATGGAAGCCGGCTCGCCTGCGGCGCCGTGGTGCTGACGACCGGCACTTTTCTGCGCGGGCTGATCCACATCGGCGAAAAGAAGATCGTCGCCGGCCGCATGAACGAGCAGGCGAGCGTCGGCCTGTCGGCGACGATGAGCCGTGCCGGCTTCAGGCTCGGGCGGCTGAAGACCGGCACGCCGCCGCGGCTGGACGGCAGGACGATCGATTGGGCGTCACTGGAGAGCCAGGCGGCGGACGAGGACCCCGTGCCGTTCTCGCTGCTGACCGATCGCATCGAAAATCCGCAGATCCATTGCGGCATTACCCGAACGACCAATGCAACGCACGAGCTGATTCGCGCCAATCTCGGCCGCTCGGCCATGTATTCGGGCTCGATCGAAGGCGTCGGGCCGCGTTATTGCCCGTCGATCGAAGACAAGATCGTCAAGTTCGGTGACCGCGAAGGCCACCAGATCTTTCTGGAGCCGGAAGGGTTGGACGACGACACGGTGTACCCGAACGGCATTTCGACCTCGCTGCCCGAGGACGTGCAACTCGACATCCTGAAGACCATTCCGGGGCTGGAGCGGGCAACCATGCTGCAGCCGGGCTATGCCATCGAGTATGACCATGTCGATCCACGCGAGCTCAAGCCGACGCTGGAAACCAGGCGGATCGCCGGCCTTTTCCTCGCCGGCCAGATCAACGGCACCACCGGCTACGAAGAGGCCGGCGCGCAGGGGCTGCTTGCCGGCTTGAATGCGGCGCGCAAGGCGTCGGCGAGCGAGGAAATCGTGCTCAGCCGCACCGAAGCCTATATCGGCGTGATGGTCGACGATTTGACCAGCCGCGGCATCGCCGAACCCTACCGCATGTTCACCTCGCGGGCCGAGTTCCGGCTATCGCTGCGAGCCGACAACGCCGATGAGCGGCTGACGCCACTGGCGATAAGGCTGGGGATTGCCTCGCCGGAGCGGATGCAGCGGTTCAACAATAGTATGCAAGACCTTGAGAAGGCGCGACAGCTCGCCCTCGGCACCACCATGACCCCCAATGAGGCAGCGCGCCATGGGCTCGAAATCAACCGGGACGGCGTCCGTCGCTCGGCCTATGAGTTGCTGGCCTACCCCGGCGTCGACATCGCCTGGCTGGCGCGGATCGAGCCGGCTTTCGCGGCGATCGACAGCAAAACGGCCGAACGTCTTGAAACGGAAGCCAAATATTCTGTCTATCTCGACCGCCAGCAGGCCGATGTTTCGCAGATCAGGCATGAGGAGAGCAGGCTTATTCCCGAGTCGCTCGACTTTGCTTCTGTTCCCGGCCTGTCGAACGAGTTGAAGCAGAAGATGCTGGCACGCCAGCCGCGCTCGATTGCCGATGCGCAACGCATGGAAGGCATGACGCCGGCGGCGCTGGCGATTATTGTCGCCCATGTCCGCAATGCCGAGGCGGCCGCGCGAAAGCAGGTCGCGTGAGCGCTGCGTCCTGGGCAAACCTGCAGGCGGCAGCGGGCCCGGTTTCACGTGAAACATTCGATCGCCTGGTCGAGTTCGAGGCCGTCTTCCGGAAATGGAACCGCCGGATCAATCTGGCCGCGCAATCGACGCAGGACGATGTCTGGCGCCGCCACATCCTCGACAGCGCGCAGCTGGCGCGAATCAAACCTGAGGCGAAGCGCTGGGTCGATCTCGGCTCCGGCGGTGGGTTTCCCGGCCTTGTGCTGGCCTTTTTGCTTGCCGAGCGGGACGGCGCCGGTATCGACCTGGTTGAAAGCAACCGGAAAAAAGCATCGTTCCTGCAAGCGGTCATCGGGCAGTTCGGCCTGCCCGCCAAGGTTATCGCGCGCCGCATCGAAGACAGCTATCCGCTTGTTCCAGCACCGCAAATCGTCACAGCCAGGGCACTCGCCTCGCTGCCCGGCTTGCTCGACCTGGCAGCACCGTGGCTGACCAAGGGGTCGCGCGGCCTGTTTCACAAAGGCCGGGATTACCGCGCCGAAGTGGCAGAAAGCGCTCAACGATGGTCTTTCGATCTGGTAGAACATGCCAGTGCAACCGACGCGCAGGGCGTCATTCTCGAAGTATCCGACTTGCGACAGCACCCTGCTTGTGACCGGCGACCCAAATGAATTTCTGGCATAGACCCATGATGAAGAACGGCCCCCGAATCATCACCGTCGCCAACCAGAAGGGCGGCGTCGGCAAGACGACGACCGCCATCAATCTGGCCACCGCGCTGGCGGCCATAGGCGAACAGGTGCTGATCGTCGATCTCGACCCGCAGGGCAACGCCAGCACCGGGCTTGGCATCGACCGGCGCGACCGCACCGTCTCGTCCTATGATGTGCTGACCGGCGAGCTAGATCTCGAAGCGGCGGCGATCCCGACGGCGGTGCCTGGCCTGTCGATCGTACCGTCGACGCTCGACCTGCTCGGCATCGAGATGGAAATCGCCTCGGCGCCGGATCGGGTGCTGCGGCTGCGCAACGCTCTACGGGCTTCGGCCGAGCGCTCGGCCAATTTCGGCTATGTGCTGATCGACTGCCCGCCCTCGCTCAACCTGCTGACGCTGAATTCGATGGCTGCGGCCGATTCGGTGCTGGTGCCGCTGCAGTGCGAGTTTTTCGCGCTGGAGGGCCTGAGCCAGCTTTTGGAGACGGTCGAGCAGGTGCGCCGCTCGATCAACCCCGACCTGACGATCCAGGGCATCGTGCTGACCATGTTCGACGGGCGCAACAATCTCGCCAACCAGGTGGTGCAGGATGTGCGGGCGCATATGGGCGACAAGGTCTATGAAACCGTCATCCCGCGCAATGTCCGCGTTTCCGAGGCGCCGTCCTATGGCAAGCCGGCGATTCTCTACGACCTCAAATGCTCGGGCAGCCAGGCCTATCTGCAGCTTGCTTCGGAAGTCATCCGCCGCGAGCGCAAATTGCGTGCTGCCTGAACATAAACCCGATTCGATACCGAAACGATCTGGACGGACGATGAACGAAGACCCTTCGAGGAAAAGACTGGGACGGGGACTGGCGGCGCTGATCGGCGAAATCGATCGCCCGGCGGCACCGGAAAAGCCCGGGCTGGCGGCCGACGGCAAGGTGCCGATCGAGTTCCTCAGCCCCAATCCCAAAAACCCGCGCCGGCATTTTGGCGACGCCGACCTGACCGACCTCGCCCAGTCGATCCGCGAACATGGCGTGGTGCAGCCGGTGGTGGCGCGGCCGTCGAAAACCCAAACGGGCCGCTACGAGATCATCGCAGGCGAGCGTCGTTGGCGCGCGGCGCAACGCGCCGGGCTGACCGAAATCCCGATCATCGTACGCGACGTCAACGATCGCACGGCGCTCGAGCTGGCGATCATCGAAAACGTCCAGCGCACCGACCTCAACCCGGTCGAGGAGGCGCTCGGCTACCAGCAGCTGATCGACGACCATGGCTATACCCAGGCCGATCTCGGCCAGGTGATCGGCAAGAGCCGCAGCCATGTCGCCAATACGCTGAGGCTGCTCAAGCTGCCCGACGTCATTCGCGACATGCTGGTCGACGGCGCGCTCTCGGCCGGCCACGCCCGCACCCTGGTGACGGCCGAGGACCCGGCCGAGCTTGCCAAGCGGATCATCGACGAGGGGCTTTCGGTGCGCCAGGCCGAAGCCTTGGCGCAGATGCCGGTCGGCGCGCCGGCGGCAAAGCGCCAGCCCACCGCACCGCCGCAAAAGGATGCCGACACACTGGCGCTGGAGCGGCTGATGACCAGCACGATCGGCATGATCGTCACGATCGAGCACAACCAGCGCGGCGGCGTGATCAGCGTCGCCTACCGGACGCTGGAGCAGCTCGACGAGCTTTGTCGAAGGCTGAAGCGGGAGTAGGTAGGTTGCTAAAATTAGCCGGCAAATAACGTTTTGCTGCCGCGCGGTGATTGGCGAAATCGTCGAAGTAGTTAATCTCCCCCCTTGAGGGGGAGATGGCCGGCAGGCCAGAAGGGGTCGTCAAATTTCAAGCGCCCACGTCCTCTGTCTTCGCGGAAGGGGCTGGTGTTCTACGCGCTGTGACCCCCTCTGTCGCCTTTGGCGACATCTCCCCCTCAAGGCGGGAGATTAGGTGCGCTGCGCCAGCCTTGCGCTCTCCACCGCAATGCCGAGCAGCGCCTGCCGCGCCAGCGCCACCGACAAATCGGGCCGCCGGCGTGTCTGCAGGACCGCCGTCTGCAGGCGGTTGAGTGCGCGGCCAAGCGCCTCGCTGCTCCAGCGTTCGAGGGCTTTCTCGACCAGCTTGCGCCTGGAGAAAAACACCGGCGGGCGCGCCGCGGCTACGACCGAAGCGGCATTGCGGCCGCCGGCGTCCATCAGGCCGCGCATCGCCTGGATCGCCTGCAACTGCCGCATCGCCGATGAAAGCACCAGGAAAGGCTGGCCGCCTGACTGACAATGGCGGTTAAAGGCGGTGTCGAAGTCGGCGATCCTGCCTTCGAGCAGGGCGTCGACCGCCGCGTCGAAGGAGAGGCCCGAGACATCGCCAGACGTCGCCTTGACGTCGTCGAGGCCGATTTCGGGCTGGCCATGCGCATAAAGCACAAGCTTTTCGATCTCGCCGCGCGAGGCCAGCCGGTCGCCGCCGAGATTGCGGCGCAGCGCCTGCCGCGCCTCCAGTGTCATCGACATGCCGGCCTTGCGCAGTTCGTCGTCGATGACCGTATCGATATCCCTGGCCTCATCGGCATAGCAAGGCAATGCCATGGCATTGTCCGCCGCCTCCACCACGGCGCGCAGGCCGACGCCCTTCTTCAGGTCGCCGGCCTCGATGAGGATGATGGCGTCCCGCGCGGGCTCCGACGTCAGCGCCTTGACGTCGTCGGCAAGCGCCTTCTGGGCGCCGGCATTGCGCACCCATAGCAGGCGCCGCTCCGAAAACATCGGCACGGTGCGGGCCTCGTCGAGCAGGCGGCCCTCGTCGCGATCGACCTCCGAACCGTCCAGCCTGACGACCGAGAACGGATCGTCAAGCGGCAGGCCGGTCTTGCCGGCAAAGGCCTTTGCCCGCTCGGCAACCAGCCCGCGATCGGGACCGTAAAGCAGCACGATCGAGACGCGCGGATCCGGCTTCGCGAGCCATGCATCGACCTCGTATGCTTTCTTTTGTGCCATGGGCGCTGATTAGCATGACGCGGGCGCGGGGTGAACGGAGGGATGGCGGTATTGTATCGAGACGCCGACGGGGCAGAGGGGGCGCGAAGGAAGACCAGCCTCTCAAGACGTGGGTTCCTCTCCCCCACTTCCGTCTAGGCGATTCACACATTTCGAAGCGCCCATCCATGGGCGATGGACAGGAAGTGCTGCAATCCGTGTCGGAAGGTGATGGGTCCT
>NZ_JAMYUA010000076.1:0-17296 GCF_040322715.1 Mesorhizobium sp. M0106
TTGGGACTCCGAGAAGCCAGAGCAAAATGCCACGTCCCATGGATGCCTCCTGCGGCGATTGTGATCAACTACAATGCCTTGAAAGCCTTTCCGTTCCGGCGGTCCTGGTGATCTTTGTTGCGTTGCAGCAGTCGTATTGGTGCGCCAAGGCGCACCAATACACTTCATGCCTGCTGGCTGGGTATCTGGATGGCGGCTCAGATGTCCAGATTGGCAACCGACAGCGCGTTTTCCTGGATGAATTCGCGCCTTGGCTCGACCTCGTCGCCCATCAGCCGTGAAAACAAGCTGTCCGCATCAGTCGCGTCATTGACCTTGACCTGTAACAGCGAGCGCACATTCGGGTCGAGCGTCGTTTCCCAGAGCTGCTCGGCGTTCATTTCGCCAAGGCCCTTGTAGCGCTGCATGGTCAGGCCCTTGCGGCCGGTGGCAAACACGGCATTGAGCAGTGCCAGCGGCCCCGAAATGGTTTCCGAGACATCCTTGCGGCGCAGCACCGGCGGCTCGCCGTAGATTTCCGCCAGGCGCGGCGCATAGCGGTCGAGCTGGCGTGCGTCGGCGGAATTGATCAGCGCCAGGTCGAGATGCGCGAACTCCTTGACGCTGCGCACCGTTCGCTCGAAGACATAGCCGCCAATGCCCTCGTTCGAGGTCGACATGCGGCCGATCCAGCCGCGCTCGGTGTCCTCGGCGATAATGTCGAGACGACGGGCAACACGCTCGGCCGTCTCGTTGGCGCGGCGGAGGTCGGTGAATATCTCCGGGTTGAGCGCGCCGGCAATCGCTGCCTGCTCGACCACGCCTCTGTTATAGCGCGTGTGCAATCCGTTGATGAGCTGGCGGACAGCCAAGGCGTCGTCGATGGCACTGCGCAGGTCCTGCCCGGCCCGCACCTCGCCTGTGCTGAGCGCAAGCGACGCTTCTTCCAGCCCGGAGCCGATCAGGAATTCCTCGAAGGCGGCTTCGTCCTTGATGTATTGCGAGCTCTTCCCGCGCGTCACCTTGTAGAGCGGCGGCTGCGCGATGTAGAGATGACCGCGTTCGATCAGTTCCGGCATCTGGCGGAAGAAGAAGGTCAGCAGCAAGGTGCGGATGTGGGCGCCGTCGACATCGGCGTCGGTCATCAGGATGATCTTGTGGTAGCGCAGCTTGTCGGCGTTGAACTCGTCCTTGCCGATCGAGGTGCCGAGCGCGGTGATCAGCGTGCCGATCATGTCGGAGCCGAGCATGCGGTCGAAGCGGGCGCGCTCGACATTGAGGATCTTGCCGCGCAGCGGAAGAATGGCCTGGTTCTGGCGCGAACGGCCGCCCTTGGCCGAGCCGCCGGCGCTGTCGCCCTCGACGATAAAGATCTCGGATTTCGCCGGATCGCGCTCCTGGCAATCGGCCAGCTTGCCGGGCAGCGAGGTAACGCCGAGCGAACTCTTGCGGGTGATGTCGCGTGCCTTGCGCGCGGCTTCGCGCGCGGCAGCGGCCTGGATGACCTTCTCGATGACCGCCTTGCCCTCGGTCGGGTGCTCCTCGAGCCAGGTGCCGAGCGCTTCGTTGACAAGCCCTTCGACCACCGGGCGGACCTCGGACGACACCAGCTTGTCCTTGGTCTGCGAGGAGAATTTCGGGTCGGGAACCTTGACCGACAGCACCGCGGTCAGCCCTTCGCGGCAATCATCGCCGATTAGCGCCACTTTTTCCTTCTTGGTCAGGCCCGAGGAGTCGCCATAGCCGGTTATCTGGCGCGTCAGCGCGCCGCGGAAGCCTGCCAGATGCGTGCCGCCGTCGCGTTGCGGGATGTTGTTGGTGAAGGCCAGCACGTTCTCGTGGTAGCTGTCGTTCCACCACATGGCGACTTCGACCGTGATGCCGTCGCGCTCGGCGCGGATCGAAATCGGCTTGTCGAGCAACGGCTTCTTCGTCCGGTCGAGATATCGGACGAACTCTTCCAGCCCGCCATCGTAGTGCAGTTCATGGCGCACGATGTCGGCATGGCGGGCATCGGTCAAAACGATGCGCACGCCGGAGTTCAGGAAGGCGAGCTCGCGCAGCCGATGCTCCAGCGTACCGTAGTCGAATTCGACCATGGTGAAAGTCTCGGACGACGGCAAAAACGTGATTTCGCTGCCGCTGCGCCCTTCATAGGTGCCGGGGACCTTGTCTTGTTCATAACTGCCGGTGATGCGCAGCGGCGCGTCGGCATTGCCATGCGTGAAGCTCATCTCGTAGATCTGGCCGTTGCGGCGGATCTTCAGTTTCAGCCAGGCCGACAGGGCGTTGACGACCGACACGCCGACGCCGTGCAGGCCGCCTGACACCTTGTAGGAGTTCTGGTCGAACTTGCCGCCGGCATGCAGCTGCGTCATGATCACTTCGGCCGCCGAAATGCCTTCGCCGGTGTGGATATCGGTCGGAATGCCGCGGCCATTGTCGATGACCGTCACCGATCCGTCCGGATTGAGCGTCACCGTCACCAGGTCGGCATGGCCGGCCAGTGCTTCGTCGATGGCGTTGTCGACGACTTCATAGACCATGTGGTGCAGGCCCGAGCCGTCGTCGGTATCGCCGATATACATGCCCGGCCGCTTGCGAACGGCATCCAAGCCCTTCAAAACCTTGATGGAATCGGCGCCGTATTCGGCTTCAACGCCGTTGGCGATGTCGGTCTGGTCGCTCATGAAAACCTGTCTGATTGATGCCGTGTGCAGAGCGCGAAAAATCGGCTTCGAATCGCGCATTTCTAATGTCGTAGATATAGGCGCAAAAGGCGGTTTTTCCAAGGTTTGCAGGCATTTCGGAACGGAATGACCATCGCGTGAGCCGGCTACCGGCGCCTGGCTTCGATCCTGGCCAGCCGCTCACGTAAAAACTTGATCATGAACTTGTGGCGCGGTGCCAACCGCCCGCTCCGGTCGAGCTCGAGCGTCATGTCGAGCGCCTTGGAAAGCACAGCCTTCGGGTCCTTTGCGACTTGGGCGTAGTCGATATAGGCGACCACCAGGTCGCGCTGCCAGGTGGCGTTGTCCGGATCGGACCGGGCAAGTTTCTCGCGAATGGCCAGGCTGTCCTGAAGGGCTTGCCGGGCGCCCCTGACGTCGCGCTGCCTGAGGCGCAGCGTGGCGACTTCGGACAGCGTTATCGATAAGTCCCGCTGCCAGTCGGAATTGGCGGGATCGAGCTTGGCCAGCCTCTGCGCAATCGCGTAGCTGTCCAGATAGGCTTTCAGCGCGCCTTTGTGGTCGCCCTGTATCGCCAGGACGCCGGCGACTTTCTCGATGCACACGGACAGGTCGCGCTGCCATTCGGTGTTGTTCGGGTCGCCGGCGGCGAGCGCGCTGGCCTGGGAAAGTGCCTCACGATAAGCCGAAAGTGCCGCCGGCCAATTCTGCTGGTCGCTCAGCGCATTGCCGATCTTGGCGTTGCCGACCGACAGGTCGCGCTTCAACTCGGTGTCGTCCGGATCGCGTTTCGCCAGTTGTTTGACGATCGCCAGACCTTCCTTGTAGGCCGCCAGCGCCCCGGCGGCGTCGCCGCGTTCGCGCAGCAGGTCGCCTATCGTATCGTGGCTGACCGAGACGTCACGCTGCCGGTCGGCGTCTCCCGGTTTGTCCGCCGCCAGCGCCAGCCGCACCTTCAGGCTCTCTTCATAGGCCGCCTGTGCGTTTTCCAGTTGGCCTGCGATATGGGCAAGGTGACCGATCTCATCGTAGGTGATGGTCAGGTCGCGCTGCAGTTCGGCACGGTCGGGCTCTCCGGCGGCGAGCTGCTTCTTGATGGACAGGCTTTCCTGGTAGACCTCTGCGGCGCCGGCCAGATCGCCTTGCGTCGCCAATACGTTGCCGATCTTGTCGTCGGCCATGGCGAGGTCGCCGAACCACTCCAGATCGTCCGGTTCTGCCTCGGTCAGGCCCTGCAGAATGGTCTTGGCGGTCTCATAATTCTGCAGCGCTGACGGCAGATTGCCTTGCGCCATCCGCATGTTGCCCAGCTTGACGTGGCTGACGGCGAAGTCGCGCTTCACGTTGGGATCGGTTTCATGATGCGACCGCCGCTCGAGATCGGCTTGCAGCGCCTCGAAGGCACGGCCAGCCGCATCGATATTGCCGACCGTGGTATAGAGCTTGCCGAGCTCGTCCAGCGTGCGGATCAAGCGGTCGGCGTCGTCGAGCGACAGCACAACCTGTCCGGCTTCGCCATAAAGCGCGAGCACGGATTCATAGTCCCTGATGGCTGTGGCGTAGTCGAGGTCGGCGCGCGCGGCCCCGCCGGACAGATAGCGCGTTGCGGCCTCGGAGAGCGTGCGGCTGACGAAATTGGCCTTCAGCGCGTTGCGCGAGACATTGTCGATCTCGGCTGCCTCGGCGAGCTTTTTACGCGCGGCATCGAACGCTCCCAGCGAAAGCTGCTCTTCGGCCTGCCGGCGCAACGCTGCCACCCGCAGATCGTCGGAGCCAAGCGTCTGCATTTCGCTCCGCACCTTGACGAAGGCGTCGGCTGCCTCACGCAGCCTGGCGTTCAGACTGTCCGCGGAGAGGTGGCCGGCATCGGAACTGATCAACGCGCCATAGAGCGGTGCCAGCGGCATGTCGGCGTCGCTGGCGATCTTCTCCACTTCGCCGCGCATCGCGGGCGTCACCTCGGCCATGGCCAGCAACAGGCGTTCGCGTTCCGGCAATTTCTCCTTGGCCGAGGCGGCAAAGAACAGCTGCGGCAGGCCGCTCTCGACATAGGGCAATTGCTTGCCGCGCGAGAGGTCGTAGACCTCCTGCTGCACGAGCGTCAGCACGGAGCGGATCTCGAGACCTTCGGTGCCGAGGTATTTCGTCAGCGCCGCGGTAAACGGCGAATTCTGGTCCGTCCCATCCGCGGCGGTCTCGCCGGGCGCCGCCGAGAAGGCAAACAGGATGTTTTCTGCCCGCCCGATGCGGCCAAGACCCGGCCGGACCTTGTCGCTGACCTCTTTTACCAGCGCCGTTGCGCCGCGGCCTTCGCCGCCCGTAGCCGCAAACGGATCGCTGCGGCAGGCATCGAGCACGATCAGTCCGACCTTGCTGGTGGCGGCGACGGTCGCGCGGATCTCCTCCAGCGGCAGGCTGGTCCTTTCCAGCGTAGCGAGCGACGACGCGTCTGCATCGACCGGCAGGAGCCGGTTCTCGCCGGCGATCTCGACGCCGTGGCCGGAGAAGAACACCAGCGCCACGTCGGCGCCTTTGGCATCCTCGCGGAAATCGTCGAGCGCCCGGCGCATGCGCCGCAGGTCGCGGTTGGTTTCGAGGAAGACCTCGAAATCGAGCTTCCTCAGCACCGTTTCCATGACCTCGCCGTCATTGACGGGATTGGCGAGCGGCCGGATCAGCCGATAGTCGTTCTCGGCGATGACCAGCGCAACGCGCCGCTCCGCCGCAGCAGCGGAACCGGTCGAGAGGATCAGCAGCAAGGCAAACAGAAGACGCAAATCGAACCGCCCCGGCTCGGTCATTTGCCGGAGCATTCCATCTCTTTATGGCATGAGCAAGTTACGGCATCGGCAAGCTGGGCCGTTCGCGTTGTCAGCCGACCCGCATCGGCTTCAGCGCTTCGCTCCAGCGGAACAGCTCGTCCAGCATGGTCCTGGCCCCGCCGAGCACCTGCTCGCTGGGGAAGAAGGCGCCGGTCTCGTCGAGCAGCTTCTGGTACATCGGCAGCGCCACGCCTTCCGGAATCGGCATGACGCCGACGGAGGTCAGCAGCGGTTTGATCGCCTGCGCCGCTCGCAGGCCACCGGAGACACCGCCGTAGCTGAGGATGGCGGCCGGCTTGTATCGCCATTCCCTGAGCAGGTAGTCGACCGCGTTGACGATCGCGGGGGCTGCGAAATAATTGTATTCCGGCGCTACGAAGACGAATGCGTCGGCGGCGTCGATTGCCTTCGACCACGCTTTCGTGTGGCTGTTTTCGTATTTGGCGAGTCTCGGATGATGCGGCTCGTCCAGCACCGGCAAGTTGAAGGCGGCGATGTCGGTGAGCACCGGCTCGAATTTCCCGTGCTCGCGCGCAAAGCTCTCCAGCCAATTTGCGAAAACCGGCCCGGCGCGGCCCGGCCGCGTGCTGCCGATGATGACGTTCAACTGGTGCTTCAAGGCAGGCTCCCGCCGGTTAGTGGCATCTGTGGTGCTGCCACCTAAGACACGCAGCCCGACACAGCAAGCAGGCACTTTCCGGTGCCCCGGTCACATTCCAGAGAGCGGATGCATCACCTTGTCGTCCACTCACATGGACGCCTGCCTTGCCCGCCACTACATTGAGGTGTCAGCGGAGCAAGTCATGGACAGTCAGCCCGTCCCCTTCGTCCCGCCGGCGCCGAAGCCGCGCACCGCGCCGCCCTCGACGCTGGAGATGATCCGCATCGTCTACCGCAATCCGCTCGAACTGTGGGGCGAGCCGACCTACAACGAGCCCTGGATTTCGGTGACCGGCATCGGCGGGCCGCTGGTCATCGCCAACGACCCCGGTCTCATTCGCCACGTGCTTGTCGATAACGCCAAGAACTACAAGATGGCGACGGTTCGCCAGCTGATCCTGCGGCCGATCCTGCGCGACGGCTTGCTGACCGCCGAGGGCGAGGTGTGGAGGCGTTCACGCAAGGCGATGGCGCCGGTGTTCACGCCGCGCCATATCTTTGGTTTTGCCGAGCCGATGCTGAGGCGCACGCGGGAGTTCGTCACGCGCTACGAGGGCGGCGGTACGTTCGACATCGCTCACGACATGACGCTGCTTACCTTTGACATCCTGGCCGAGACGCTGTTTTCCGGTGAGATTTCAGGCGAGCCGGGCAGCTTTGCCAAGGAGATCGACCGCCTGTTCGAGACCATGGGTCGGGTCGATCCACTCGACCTTTTGCGGGCACCCGATTGGCTGCCGCGTCTGACCCGCATCCGCGGCCGCAAGACCATGGCCTACTTCCGCAAGATCGTCACCGACACGGTGCAAATGCGCGAGGCGCGGTTGAAGCGTGATCCGGACACGGTGCCGCAGGATTTTCTCACGCTGCTGTTGAAAGCGGAGGGACCGGGCGGGCTGACCCGGGCCGAGGTCGAGGACAACATCATCACCTTTATCGGTGCCGGCCACGAGACTACGGCCAGGGCGCTCGGCTGGACGCTCTACTGCCTTGCCGAAGCGCCGTGGGAGCGCGAAAAGATCGAGCGCGAGATCGATGCCGTGCTGGCGCGTGAGCCCGACCCGACGAAATGGCTCGACGCCATGCCGCTCACCCGCGCCGCCTTCGACGAGGCGCTCAGGCTCTATCCGCCGGCGCCGTCGATCAACCGCGAACCGATCGAGCCCGAAACCTGGAACGGCCTCTACATACCGCGACGTGCCGCGGTGCTGGTGATGCCGTGGGTCGTCCACCGCCATCGGAAATTGTGGGACCGGCCCGACGCTTTCATGCCGGAACGCTTCCATCCGGGAAACCGCGAAAAGATCGATCGTTTCCAGTATTTGCCGTTCGGCGCCGGCCCCCGCGTCTGCATCGGCGCCAGCTTCGCCATGCAGGAGGCGATCATCGCGTTGGCGATCATGCTGTCGCGCTACCGTTTCGACGCCACCGCGGAAACCCGCCCCTGGCCGGTGCAGAAGCTGACGACGCAGCCGCAAGGCGGCCTGCCGATGCAGGTCACCCGGCGCGGCTCGTAGGCAACCGCACGTCCGTTCGTGTTATGCGGCGGACTTGCGTTGGAACTGGCCGGCGGCGCGGTAGCGCCAGAGATAGCTGGGCAGAATGGTTCCGATCGACCGTGGCTGGATCCCGAGGCCGGCGAGCGTCCTGTTGTCCTTGACGGCGGCTTCCGACACCACATTGTGCTGGCGCAACAGCAGGACCTGGTCCTTGGTCAACAACGGATTGGGCAGCAGCCCGAGAATTGATGCCTGGAGGTTCGCCAGCCACCATGGCACGGGCAGCAAAAACCGCTTGCGTTCGATGATGACAAGCAGCTCTTGCATGCATTCCTTGAAGGTAAGCACCTGCGGCCCGCCGAGTTCATAGATCCGGCCGCCCTGGACCTTGCCGTCGACCGAGTGCGCCACCGCTTCGGCGACGTCGCCGACATAGACCGGCTGGAATTTCGTCTGCCCCCCGCCGATCAGCGGCAGCACTGGGGAAAAGCGGGCCATGTTGGCAAAGCGGTTGAAGAAACCGTCCTCCGGCCCGAAATTGATCGATGGCCGCAAGATCACGGCGTCTTGGACCGTCTCAAGAACGGCCTTTTCGCCGAGCGCCTTGGTACGCGCGTAGTCCGATTGCGCGTGGAGGTCCGCTCCCAGAGCCGAAATGTGGGTGAGGCCGGCGCCGACGGCGCGCGCCGCTTCGGCAATAGCGCGCGCGCCGAACTCGTGGACGGCAGTAAATTTCTGCCGGCCGGCCTCATGCGCGATCGCCACCAGATTGACGACATGGTCGGCGCCTTGCACGGCGCGGTCGACCGACCAGCGCACCCGGACATTGGCCTGCACCGGCTGAATCTGCCCGACATTGCCAAGCGGTTGCAAATGGCCGGCGAGATCGGGCCGACGGCAGGCGACCCGGATGCGGTAGCCGCGCTTGGCCAGCGCCCGCACGACATGACGACCGACAAAGCCGGAGCCGCCGAAAACGACGACGAGCTTTGGGGTCTGAAGGATTTCGGTCATGGCTGGCTCCGGCGTGCTATCCAGATGGTTTGGTTTGAAGCCGTTTCATAGTCGGTTTCGCACCAAAGGCAAAGGGCGACCATGGGTCGCCCGGCATTGTTGAAGCATGATTTCCGGTATCAGTTGGAAACGGCAGAAAACCCGCCGACGCCCGGCTTTAGGTAACTCCATTCGGGACAGGAACCTTTGTTCCGGCCGGCGATTTTAGGATGTATGGTTTGATTCCGAATGGAGGATATTGCCGATGACGACAAAACGCGTTGCGATCTTCGCTCTGGCGTTCGCAACAGGCTGCAGCGTCGGTGCCTCGGCATTCGCGGCAAACCGGCATCACCACCAAGCTCAACCCGAACGCTACGTTCCGGCCAACGGCAACATCATCGACATTCTGTTCGGTGGCCCGCGCTACTATGACAACCACCTGTTCACGACGGCCGCCGAACCCTGCTCCTACAACAGGGTAGGGCCGGACGCGAATGCGGCGAACGTCATCAACGATCATTATTGCGGGAAGTAGGCTCGCGCTGCCGGATCGGCCGGCCTCGTCAGCCGCTCATCGGACAAACGAATTTCTTCAGGACGAATAGCGCGCGGCGAATTCGGAAATGCGTTGCACCACGGCTTTCGGCGCGCTTATGCCGCGCGCCGCCGCCTTCTCCGCGGCCTCGGCCCGGGCACGCCCCGGCACATGCACGCCATAGCGCCGCCGCAGCCGGTCGAGCTGATCCTTCATCCGCTTTTCGAAGTCCGGATCGAGCAGCTTGGGCTCGACGGCAAGCACGAACAGGCCGGTCCCCGGACTGTCCGGCCCGCCGCTGAACCATGGCGCATCGAGCGACCAGTTGGCGCCCGACAGGCCCGCAGCCAGCACCTCGACCATCAACGCGATGTTGGCGCCGCGCTGGCCGCCGAAGGCAAGCATGGCGCCCTTCATGGCAGCTGCCGGGTCCGTGGTCGGATTGCCGCTGGCATCCAGTGCCCAGCCTTCGGGTATCTTCTTGCCGTCCTCGGCCGCCTTGCGGATGTTGACGAAGGCGGTGGCGCTCGACGACTGGTCGATGACCAGCGCCGCCCCGTCCGCGGCGGGTGCCGCAAAGGACATCGGGTTGGTGCAGTAGACCGGCTTGACCGAGCCCGAGCCGGCAAGCACGGCCGGGCCGTTGGTGGCGGCGAACGATACCAATCCCTGCGCGGCCAGCCGTCCGGTGAAATAGCCGAGCGCGCCGCATGTATAGGCATTCTTCTGTGAAAAGATGGCGACGCCGAACAGTCGCGCCGCCTTGGCGAGGTCATCGATCGTGCGGTCGAAACCGGTATGCGCCAGTCCGCCGCGGGCATCGGAGAGATAGACTGCGAGCGCCGGCCTGGTGATCACCGGATCGGCATTGCCGTCGATACGGCCGGCTTCCAGCGCTTCGAGATAATCGATGAAATGCGACAGCCCGACGGTCGACAGTCCTTCCGCCTCGGCCGCGACGATCGAGGCAGCCAGCGACTGCGCTGCCTCTTCGTTTGCGCCGGCGCCAAGTGCGGCCATCCGGCACAGCCCTGTCGCCTGGTCGAGACTGAGTTGCATTGTGATTGCCATGGATATCTGAGGGAATGGGTGAATGGTGAGTGGGATTTAGCCGGTAACACTACGGGCTACTCACTACTGACTATTCACCATTCACCATTCACCTAACCAATCTTGTTCGGAATCCGCGCCTCGATCTTGCCCAGAGCGAAGACGAGGATGCCGGTGATCGCCATATAGATCAACGCCAGGAGCAGCAAGGGTTCATAGGTGAGGTAGGTATCCTGACGGACCTTTGAAGAGACGGCGAATATATCGATCACGCTGATGGTCGCCACCAGCGGCGTCGATTTCAGCTGCAGCACGGTTTCGCCCGTCAGTGTCGGCAGCGCGCGATAGAAGGCCTGCGGCAGCCAGATTCGCTGGAATGTCTTCCAACGGCTCATGCCGAAAGCGCGGGCTGCTTCCAATTGGCCTTTCGGCACGCCGGCAAAAGCGCCTCGCATCACCTCGCCCTCATAGCCGGCGAAGGACAGCGTCAGCCCGAGAACGCCATAGGGCCATGCCTGCCTGAGATACGGCCACATCCAGGACTCGCGAATCCACGGATATTGTGGAAACAGCGAGCCCAGCCCGTAATAGAGCAGCCAGAGCTGCAGCAGCAGCGGTGTTCCCCTGATGACGGTGCAGAAGACCTTGGCGGGTGCCGCGAACCAGACGGGGCCGGCAGCCTGCGCCAGGCCGAGCGGCACGGCGAGCAGGAAACCCAGTATGCAGGTGACGGCAAGAATCCACAGCGCGCGCCAGATGCCGAGCAACCCCATCCCGTAATATTTAGGCAGCCAGTCCCAGCGCATGAAGACAGCCGCCGCCAAAACCAGTCCCAGCGCGATCAGGATCAGCACGATACGATGCGGCTTCAGCCACAGCGAAGCGCGTGCGGCTATCTCGACGGCCGCTTCGCCAGTCATCACCGGGCCAGCCATCAACGGGCCTCCTTGAGCGAGGGCATGCCGCGGCGGGCCCAGCTCTCGATGCGGCCGATGATCAGGTTGGAAACCAGCGTCAACAGAAGGTAGATCGCGCCGGCGGCGACAAAGAATGTCAGATAGGCTTTGGTGACGCCGGCCGCCTGCCGTGTCGCCAATGTCAGCTCGAAAAAGCCGACGACCGCCAGCAGGGCGGTGTCCTTGGTGGCGATCAGCCAAAGATTGGCAAGGCCGGGTATGGCGAACGGCAGCATCGCCGGCAGCGTGATGCGCCGCAGCAGCAGGCCGGGAGACATGCCATAGGCGCGCGCGGCTTCGATCTGGCCCTGCGGAATGGCGAGGATCGCCCCGCGGATCACCTCGGTCGAATAGGCGCCCTGGACGAAGCCGAGCACGGCAATGCCGGCCGCCAGCCCGCTAATGTCCATGCGCTGATAGCCCATTGCCGTCAGCATCTGATTGATCAGGTCGGTGCCGGCGTAATAGAGCAGAAGGATCAGCACCAGCTCCGGCACGGCGCGCACGACGGTCGTATAGACTGCCAGGAGATCGCGCACCACCGGACCACCATACAGCTTGCCGGAGGCGCCGCCGATACCGATCAAAAGGCCGAGACAGGTGGCGCCGACCGCAATCTCGATCGTATGGAGCAGCCCGACGATGAGCGTTCCACCCCAGCCCGGCGGCACGGGCGAGAGAAGCGCGATGGCAGAGGCGGCCCAAGCCGGAACAAATGCGTCGATCAGCGTCGCCCTCGAATTGCTGGCGCTAAAACCGCCGGCGATTTCCGCCCGCGGAAGCTCGCGTCGATGGATTTCGACCAACCACGCGGCTCTATCGGGGCCGCGTGGTTAATCGCTCATGGATGAGGCCGTCAGTTCGACTGCGTGTCGGAGCCGTAAATATCAAAGTCGAAGTACTTCTTCGAAATCTCGTCATATTTGCCGTTGGCGCGGATGGCCTTGATACCGGCGTTGATCTTTTCCTTCAACGCGGTGTCTTCCTTGCGGACGCCGGCGCCGACGCCGGGCCCGAGAATGGCCAGATCCGGCGCGACCATGCCTTTCAGATCGCAGCATTGCTTGCCCTGGTCCGATTTCAGGAAGGCGTCGAGGGCGATGGAATCGGCCTGCACCGCGTCGACCCGGCCGGCGGCAAGATCCTGGTTGGCCTCGTCCTGGGTCTGGTATTCCTTGATTTCCGCCGCGTCGGCGAAGTGCTTCTTGGCGTAGTCGGCGTGTACGGTCGAGACCTGGACGCCGATGATCTTGCCCTTGAGGTCCTCCGGTGTCGAGCCGAACTTCTGGTCCTTCGGCCCGATGATCGCAGTCGGGGTGTTGTAATATTTGTCGGAGAAGGCGATCGTCTTCTCGCGCTCGGCGGTGATCGACATCGAGGCGGCGATAAGATCGATCTTCTTAGTCGTCAGCGCCGGAATGATGCCGTCCCAGGCGACGGGGGTGATGACGCAGTCGAGCTTCTCCTCGGCGCAGACGGCATCGATGAATTCGATCTCCCAGCCGACCCATTTGCCGGAAGCGTCCGGCGAGGCGAAGGGCGGATAGGGTTCGGCGGCGACGCCGATCTTGACCGGATCGGCCTTGGCCACGCCCATCGCGGCAACGCCGAGCAGCAGCGCTGCGGCAAAGGTCTTGAGAATAATCTTCATCGTCATGACTCCCAGTTTTGTTGTTGTTCCCGGTTTTCGTCCGCCCACAGTTTAACTGATGTTGCGGATGAACTGCTTCAGCCTTTCGGATTTCGGCGCGCCGAAGATCTGTTCCGGCGGCCCTTCTTCCTCGACCAGCCCGTTGTGGAGGTAGACGACATGCGTCGCGACCTCGCGGGCAAACTTCATCTCATGGGTGACCAGCACCATAGTGCGGCCTTCGCGCGCCAGGTCGCCGATCACCTTCAGCACCTCGCCGACCAGCTCCGGATCGAGCGCCGAGGTCGGCTCGTCGAACAGCATGACGCGCGGGTTGATGGCCAACGCCCTGGCGATCGCGGCGCGCTGCTGTTGGCCGCCCGACAGATAAGCGGGATAGACGTCGCGTTTTTCGGCCAGGCCGACGCGGGCGAGCAATTTTTCCGCCTCGCCGATCGCCACATCGCGCTTGACGCCGAGCACATGCACGGGAACCTCGATGACGTTCTCGATCAACGTCATGTGGCTCCACAGATTGAAGTTCTGGAAGACCATGCCGAGCTTGGAGCGGATGCGTTCGATCTGCTTGCGGTCGGCGGGCACGGTGTGGCCGTAGCTGTCGGCCTTCAGCTTTATCTCTTCGCCATTGACCCGGATGATGCCGCTGGTCGGGTTCTCCAGGCAGTTGATGCAGCGCAGCAGCGTCGATTTGCCCGAGCCGCTGCCGCCGATGATGGCGATCACCTCGCCATCGCGCGCCGACAGCGAAACGCCCTTCAATACATGCAGCTTGCCGAAATTCTTGTGCAGGTTCTCGACGTGGATGGCTTCGGCGGCGCCGTTCTGCGCCGTATGCTTCAGGGCGGTGGCCGGCGCTGTCATCGTCGCGGCGCCCCGCGGAGCAGCCGAGGCAGTGCTTGCTGGAATTTTTTACCCATTACCCGTCACTGGACTGCGTTCCGATTGTCAAGATGGACCGTTCCGCTTGCCTCCGTCAACCGCAGTTTTTGGACCATTGATCACGGCCTGCCGAGTGGCTATTGGCAGGAGGGGCGCGTTTCAGGAGAACTTAGTGGGCAAAGCATACGGGTCGCAGTCGATGGCCGGGCCGCTGCAGCGCGTGCTGATGCGCTCCGCCGCCAGCGCCATGCGTCGGGCCGAAGCGCTGGAGTGGCACTATGGCCCCGGCTTCGATCCGCAAAAAGCGGCGGCCCAGCACGATGCGCTGGCCAGGCTGATTTCTGTCTCAGGCGCCGAAATCGAATGGCTGAGCGACGCCGATGACGGGCTTGCCGATTCGGTCTTTACCCACGATCCGTCGCTGATGACCGACCATGGCGCGGTCATCCTTGCCATGGGCAAGGCGCTGCGCCGGCGAGAGCCCGGCCTGCACGAGGCAGCCTACGGGCGCATGGGCATCCCCATCCTCGGCCGTATCGAGGCTCCCGGCCAGGTCGAGGGCGGCGACTGCGTGTGGGTGGATGCAAACACGCTGGCCGTCGGCCGCGGCGTGCGCACCAATCAGCACGGCATCCAGCAGCTCTCCAACCTGCTTTCACCCAAGGGCATCCAGGTCTATGGCTTCGACCTGCCGCTCTGGCAGGGCGAGGAGGCCTGCCTGCATCTGATGTCGGTGATCAGCCCGCTCGCAGACGATCTGGCGCTGGTCTATGCGCCGCTCCTGCCGGTCGCCTTCCACCAGATGCTGCGCGAACGCGGCATTCGGCTGGTCGAGGGCGACGCCGACGAATTCTTCGCCTCGAATGGGCTCAGCCTGAACGTGCTGCCGACCGCGCCGCGCCAGGTTATCGCCGTTGCCGGTTTTCCGAAGACGGCGGCTGCCATGCAAGCCGCCGGCTGTACGGTCTCGACATTCGAGGCCGATGCGCTGTGCATTGCCTGCGAGGGCGGCCCTACCTGCCTCACGCGCCCGGTGCTAAGACAATGACGACCATCGGCGAAGCGCTCATCACCTTGCTCGAAGCGCACGGCGTCGACACCGTCTTCGGCATTCCCGGCGTACACACGGTCGAGCTCTATCGCGGGCTTGCGCGATCGAAGATCCGTCACGTCACGCCGCGCCACGAGCAGGGCGCCGGCTTCATGGCTGACGGCTATGCGCGCGCCAGCGGCAGGCCGGGTATCGCCTTCGTCATCACCGGGCCGGGGCTGACCAACACCATCACCGCCATGGGTCAGGCGCGCGCCGATTCGGTGCCGATGCTGGTAATCTCGGGCGTCAACGCCACACCGACGCTGGGCAAAGGCCTTGGCCATCTGCATGAACTGCCGGACCAGCGCGGCATGATGGAGAAGGTGGCGCTGTTTTCGCACCGTGTCACCGAGGCCGGCGAACTGCCCGGCGTGCTAGCCCGCGCCTTTGCGCTGTTCTCATCCTCGCGTCCGGGTCCGGTGCATATCGAGATCCCGACCGATGTCATGATCCTGCCGGCAGACGGCATCGTGCCGCTGCTGCGGAATTCAGCGCCGCCCGAGCCGGATGTAGCGGCGATTGCCGAGGCGGCAAGGCTATGCGCGTCTTCCCGCCGGCCGCTTATCCTCGCCGGCGGCGGCGCCAAAGCGGCCGAAGCGCCGTTGCAGCGCCTGGCCGAGAGGTTGGGAGCGCCGGTCGTCCAGACCGCCAATGCGCGCGGCCTGCTCTATCGCCATCCGCTTGGCGTGCCGGCCAGCCCCAGCCTGAAGGCGGTGCGTGCGCTGATGGCCGGCGCCGATCTGGTCATTGCCGCCGGCACCGAATTCGGTCCGACCGACTATGATGGCTATGGCGACGGCGGTTTTGTCCTGCCTGCCAATCTGATCCGCATCGACATCGGCGCCGACCAGCTTGCCCGCCGGCCGGCCCGGATTTCGATCCAGGCCGATTGCGGAGCGGCGCTCAAGGCGCTGCTTGCCGAAATCGGCACGCACGAGACGCCATTGGATGATGGTTCAGCCCGCGCCGCCGCGACGCGGCAGGCGGCCTTTGCCGAGATCGGCCCGGCCATGCAGGCGCAACTGCGCGCCGTCGAGACGATCCGCGATGCGCTGCCTGGCGCGATCATCGTCGGCGATTCGACCCAGCCGGTCTACGCCGCCAACCTCTATTACGATCACGACCGGCCGGGCGGCTGGTTCAACGCGGCCACCGGCTTCGGCGCGCTCGGCTATGGCCCGCCGGCGGCGATCGGTGCCGTCCTTGCCAGGCCTGAGGCGCCGGTCGTTTGCCTCACCGGCGACGGCGGCTTCCAGTTCACCCTGCCGGAACTGGGCGCCGCGCTCGACGCTGCGGCGCCGGTGATCTTCACAGTCTGGAACAATCGTGGCTACCGCGAGATCGAAACCTCGATGCTCGACGTCGGCGTCGAGCCGGTCGGCGTCTCCCCGGCACCGCCGGATTTCTGCAAATTGGCCGAAGCCTACGGCATTGCCGCCGAGCGGATTTCCGGCACCGGCGGCTTGGCGGACGCGCTTGGGCGCGCGCGGGCGACTGGACGACCTTACGTCGTCGAGATTTCGGTTGAGTGATCGCGCGAAAGGCGCGACCTTCCGCATCGGCGGCGCGCAATGACGGAGCGGTCGAATATGACGGAAACACTGGACGGCAGACATATCGTGGTGACCGGCGGCACCGGTGCCCTTGGCGGCGCGGTCGTAGGAAAACTGCTGGAGCAGGGCGCGATCTGCCATGTGCCCAATGCCCACGCTGCCGCGCCTGCGCATTTTCCCTTTCCGGCGCATGACCGCGTCAGGCTGGCGCACAATGTCGACCTTGCCGACCCTGCCAAGGTCGACGCCTTCTATGCCAGCGTTCCGAATTTATGGGCATCGGTGCATCTGGCCGGCGGCTTCACCGCCGCGCCGGTCGAGAAGATCGAGCCCGCCTCCTTCGCCGAGATGATGGATACCAATGCCCGCACCACCTTCCTGTGCTGCCGCGCGGCGATACGCTCGATGCTGGAATCTTCCGTGCCGGGCCGCATCGTCAATGTCACCGCGCGAGCCGGGCTCGATCCGCGGCGCGGCTCCGGCAAGGTGGCCTACGCCGCCGCCAAGGCGGCAGTCGCCGCGATGACCGTGGCGATAGCCGAAGAGCTGAAGGGCAACGGCATCCTGGTCAACGCCGTGGCGCCCTCGACGCTCGACACGCCGGCCAACCGGGCTGACATGCCGAACGCAGATTTCAGCAGATGGGTCAGCCTTGAAGCGGCCGCCGAGGCCATTGCTTATCTCGCCTCGCCGGCCAACATGGCGATCAGCGGCACGCTGGTGCCACTCTACGGCCGGGCCTGAGCCTGCGGTCCGTCGCAAGCAAAAGGTCACAAGCAAAAGCCCCGCCGGACCGTTCCGGCGGGGCTTTTGTTTCGTTTATAACCCGCGCGAGGCGCGGTGTTGGCTTAGAGCCTTTCACGTTTTGATGGAAGCGTAGCCGGCGTTTGCGAAGTAGTTGTTGCATTCGGTTGCCTCGATCGTTTCAACGAG